>JAITJB010000263.1 GCA_031279155.1 Deltaproteobacteria bacterium
TGATAGTAGCGAACGCCGGAACCAGCCAAACAAGCGCCTGAGCCGCTGATTAAAACGACCGGGGAGGCCAGGTTGGCGGCCAAGACGGCGTCAAGCCCCTGGAGAACGTAGGCGGCCACATCAGTGAGACAAGCGCCTTCAATTAAGATGGGATCGAATTTTGTGGCCAAGTGGCTGTAACGGGCCAGAACCTCTTCGATAAGAGCCGCTTCACGACCGGAATTTAGATATGTAACAGCCTCTTGGAGGGAGACTCCGTAAACTTCTCTAGGGGCGACGCCTTTTTGGGCGGCCAATTCCTTAATCCGGGCGTTGTTGTCGGGATCTTTGACCACGGTTTTAAAATAGCCCACTGTGCCGCATTGGCTGCCGCAGTAAGCCAGAAACGCATCTACCGCTTTGGACCTTTGGGATGCCGAATCGGTAGAAGCCAAAAACAAGCTTTTGCCCATACAAAACCTCCTTAGAGTAACGCCAAATAGGGCTAGAGAGCTAGCCTTAAGCCGACGTTCAATCAATTTTAACGGCCATGCGCCGCGCCATTGGGCGGCTGACCGCCTAAATACCTTGGCAAGTCCCGTAAGCTTAAAACGCCCAGGTATTTTATTGCCATCCCGGTCCCTTGGTCCGGGTCATAATAGGCCATTTCGGGAGCAATCTTACCCCACCCTAGGCCGAATGTCCAGCATGGCCCGAGCGTTTGGCCAATTTAGTTTAAAAGACCTGAACGTGACCTGAACTCAGCTTGAACTCAGTTTGGGCTCGGCTTGAACTCGACTTGTGCTCGGCTTGAACTTAGCAACAACTAGACTTAGGACGAAAATTTGATTTTCAGTTAAGTATAGGGTAAAATCAAGCAAAACATCGCCAAACTCCCTTGTCTACCCTAACATCTTCAGAGGTTTACGAGAAAAATTTCTGTTGATTATCTCAAAGCTATAACCTTAAAAAGGACTGTTGAGCGCCAACTAACCGACTGCTAACCACCCTCAAGAAATTTTGAAGTAAAATCAAGTTAGTTTGACAACCTCTAAACTGTCGTTTACCATACCGTAGCCTTTGTATCGGAGGGCTCTATTTTATAGAAAATCTTCCGCACTACGATCTTGTTTTAAATTTTGTCTATATTTCAGCTATCCCAAAATCTCATTCTCAGTCTGGACGAAAGCGCGTCGTCTGGACAAATCAAGATTTTACCCTTCCTTGGGAGCCTTTAGCTCCCCACTGAGCCAATTGAACTCGGTGCCGCTTCTCTCAGGCCCCGGCTTTGCGCCGCTCAAATCATGGTTTTATAATGTTTGCTTCTCTCTTGCCGCATCGGGCCATCGTAATTGTAAGTGGTCTAGGGCTAACCTTTTTCCCTGTGACAGAGGGCTCTTTGGACTCGGTGCTCCGATGAGCATACTTGACCAGGCCTTTGTTTCCTCCTTTGTGGCCTCGGAATCTGTCCAACAAGCCGACCTAGTGGTCGGGTTAATGGGCCTCACCGACGAAGACCACATCGCCCTACCCCTAACTAAAGCTTACGAGGGGCTTAAGCAGACTTACCCGGACCTAAATAGCGTAATCGTCTACTGCGCCTCGGAATCGTTTGAAAAAACCCGAAAGGCTTTCCTGGAATTGCCCTCGCCAGTGCCCAAGATCTTTTTGGGTACTAAAGCCTACGACACAAGCCGCGTCCATAGCCTCATAAACCTAATGACTTTGGCTAAAAACCTAGAGGCCAAGGGCATAGTAACTATTGACACAAATCTTTCCACGGTCAAGCGCACCTGGATCGGACGCTTATTGGGTCCCATCTTAAACAACCAGGCCGAAATGACCGCGCCCTTTTACCATAGCCTTAAGTTTGACACCCCGGTGGCCAACCTTTTGGCCTATCCGCTGTTTCGCTCTGTCTTTGGCCGGAGGCTTCGCCAGCCCTTTGCCACTGACCGGGCCTTTGGGCCCCAATTAAACGATATCTTTTTAAGCTATGACCGATGGCCCTTTGACCGGCCTTTTGTTGAAACCGAGATGACCATGAATATCCTGGCCATCTCCCATAAGGCCCGCATCTGCCAGTCTTTCATGGCTAATCCTAGATGCGGATCTGTACTCCCGCCGCTTAATCCCTCGAGCCGGGATCTTTTTATCGATGTCTGCGGTTCTCTATTTAATCTAATAGCCCAATACCCGGACTTTTGGCTCAAAAATAGCCGATCCCGCCCGACCCCGGTTATCGGTACCGATCTGCAGCCGCCGCTGACGCTACCTCGAAAACTAGCCCCGATGACGGAATTTTTAGATTCCTCGCGCAGTTTTGCTCAAGAAAACCGTAAGTTTTTTTCCGACATTTTTAACGCCCAATTCGATCCCGTTTTCGACTGCTTACTGACCCAAGACGCCAATTGCCTGACCATTGACCCAAAAACTTGGGCGACAGTTATCTTCCAAAGCGCTCTCAAATGGCCTAAAATTACCATAGGCGATCGCCAGATGCTATTAGACTGTCTAGCCTCGGTTTTTTTCGGTCGCTTTATTACCTTCGTCCGCGAGGCCGCAGGCCTGACCTTATCTCAGGTGGAAGCTTTAACCGAAGAAGAAGCCAGGGTCTTTGAGAGTCAAAAACACCTCCTCACCTCTGGTTGGTTATGATTTAAAAGCTAAGTTTAAAAGGCAGGGTTCAATGTCGCCAATGTCGTCAGCACCCAAGGGTAGGCCAGCTCATCTCTGGCTTACCAAAAGCTTTTGGCTAGTAATATTTCTAACTTCTCTCTTAGCTTGCGCCTGCGCGCCGATATCTAAGCTAAATTTTCCTCCAGCTGGCGACAATTTTGATGTTTATGTTGAAAATACCATCAAACATATCGAGAAAAACCGAAAATTTCTATCCAATCAACCGCAATCAGAGGTGGCCTGGAATAGCCCTCGCCAATGGACGCCCCAAGAAAAAACCACCCGAGGCATCCTTCTCATCCACGGTCTAGGCGATTCCCCCTACTCCTTCATCGACATAGGCCCGAAACTAGCCTCGCAAGGCTATTTGGTTCGGGCCATCTTGCTTCCGGGCTGCGGCACTAAGAGCGAGGACATGATAGGGGTGACCATTGACGATTGGCGCCAGGCTGTTAAGGACCAAGCCGAGCTCTTAGCCTCCGAAGTCCAAGATCTCTATCTGGGCGGCTTTTCCTCTGGGGCCAACTTGGCCTTAGAGTACGCTCTCAATAACCAAGAAAAAGTAAAAGGTTTATTATTATTTTCTCCAGCCATTAAATCAACTCAATCTCTTGACTTTTTAGCGCCAATTATTAATATATTTACCCATTGGATAAATAGACCGCCAAAAGATCCGGCCACAGCCTCTTTGATGCGCTATGACGCCATCCCCACCGACTCCATGGTCATCTATTACTTTTCAAGCGTATTTTTACGCAGACAATTGGCAAAAACCTCCTATTACGGCCCGACCTTGGTCATCTTGGTTCGCCAAGACTCCATCGTCGATGTCCGGCACATTGCCCATAATTTTGATAAGTGGTTTCCCAACCCAAATAGCCGCCTAATATGGTATGGCGATACTGATTATGTTCCCAAAAATGCTAAGAGGTTCTTATTTAAGCCTGACGTCTTCCCCGAGTACCGCATCGACAGCTTCTCCCACATGTCCGTCCTCTTTAGCCCCTTAAACCCTGAGTACGGACTGGGCGGCTCCCAGAGGATATGCTTCAATGGCCAGGGTTTTGTCTTATTCAATCGCTGCCTGAAGGGCGATGACGTCTGGTTCTCAGCTTGGGGCGATAACCGCTCTGGACGCGTCCACGCTCGCCTGACCTTCAACCCGCATTTTGACTGGCAAGCCTCGATCACCGCCGAAGTACTAGGCTTTTAAAGCCAATTCTGATCTAAAAAGGTCAAAAAAATCTCCCAGACCTCTTGATTTTTTCCAAAAAAGCATTATATATAACTATGTCGGCAGACTAGGGCCCAGTGGCTAAGGCCCTGGTCAAGGGATAAATTTGTCCATGGCCAAATTAGTTAATAGCCAACTTAGTCGATAGCCAAGTTGGTTAATAGCCAACTTAGTCGATAGCTTAAGTTAGTCCATTTATCCCCGCTTAATTAACCCACTCATGGACCTTTGGCGCGCCTTTAGCGGCTCTTTAACAGCCCAATTAAGCCCTAGTTAATATCGTATTGCCCGGCCAAGGCCGGCCTAAATGAAGCCTGGCCTGACTGAGCGATTGGTCTGTGGTTGGTTTTTGGTTTGACTTAGGCTGGACTTTGCCCACGCTTGTTTGTACAATCTAAGCAATAACTAGTGCGCGCTCTCGAGGCAGCCTAGATGTCCGTTAAGGCCTCTTTGCTCTTCATTAAACCTTGGCATCCTAGCCCGCGTGGCTATCGGAGGCTCCCCATGAAAACAGCCTTGTTTTATCTGGTTTTGGGCTTTTTGGCCCTAACGCTCGTCTTACCTCAAGCGGCCTTTAGTCAGCCGGAGCCAGAAGAAACCCCGCCGGCTATCCCGGTTATGCGCATAGATGAAGAGGCCTTCATGGCCGGGGAAATCAAATCGGGCTTCACTATTACCCATGACTTTATCGTCAAAAACATTGGCCAGGCCGAACTCATCATCCGTGACGTTATCCCCGGCTGCGGCTGCATCGTTGCCAACTTTACCCCGGTAATTAACCCCGGTAGTCAAGGGACCATCACCTTGGCCGTTGACGTCTATCCCGAATGGGCCGGCCACGAGATCGATAAAGCGGCGTTGGTTCTAACCAATGACCCGGTAAACCCCAATACTAAAATATTTATCAAGGCCAAGATTGTCGCTAACCGTAGCCAATCTTAAATATAGGCAAGGACCGTGAAAATTCTTCTTACCAATGACGACGGCCTCTCAGCTGATGGCTTACAGGTCGCCTATAGAGCCCTAACAGCTGATGGCCATAAGGTTACGGCCTGCGCCCCTGACCGGGAGCGCAGCGCCCAATCCCAATCGGTCACCATTGGTCGGCCCATTGAGGCTAAAGCCATGACCATGACCGACGGCTCTATCGGCTACGCCGTCAGCGGCACCCCGGCCGACTGCTCCCGCTTAGGCTTTACCACCTTGGTCCCTGAGCCGGTAGATTTAGTCATTAGCGGCATCAATAACGATTCTAACCTAGGCTTTGACGCCAATTATTCTGGAACAGTTGCGGCCGCCCTAGAAGCGGCTGGCCAGGGCATACCGGCCTTAGCCGTCTCCCTTGAGCGCTCTGGCGAGTATAATTGGGACATGGCCACTGATATTCTCCTAGAAGCCGTCAGGCTCTACCCCGATTGGGATATTCCCAAGGGGGTTATGGTCAACTTAAACATTCCGGCCGTCATTAGCGATCCCATATGGGTCTGGACCCTTTTAAACCCAACGCCGGCTCCGGATTATTACCGCAAGTATCCGGGTAATAATAACGGCAGCGCCCAATACGCCAGGCTCAGGCAAGAGGAGACTTGCCCAGCCTCAGATGATAGCGATCTGGCCTTCTTTCGCGCTGGCCGGGTGACCTTAAGCCCCATTGTCCCCGTGGCCACTTTCCTGCCGGCCTTACAGAGACTGAAAAATGCCCAACAACCCACTGACAACTGCCCCCATAGAACCCAAAAATCCCTTTGAAATTCTAGGGCTAACCCCGGATTTAGTTGGTGAGCTATCGGAAAAACAGCTTAAGCTCGTCATCAAGGCCATGTACCGCTCTCTTCAGAAGAACTTCCATCCAGACGTGGTCAAGCCCAAGAAAAACCAACCCGAGGATCTTTTTGTTCAAAAAACCGTAGAACTAAACTTGGCCTACGAATCGCTAAACTTCGAGCGCGATCCCGAATCATTTCGAAAGCACCGCAAAAACTACCTTTCTAGGCGGCCTGAAGCTCTCTACCAAAATACCATCTACCTAAAACAACAGCTTGAAGCTCAGTTGGAAAAGGAAGACCGCTTAGCCAATAACTTTTTTAACTTCTTAGCCTCTAACGGCTCTAACGGCGCTAACGGCGCCAATGGTTCTAATGGCTCCAAAAGCCCAAATGGTTCAAACGGCGCCAAAGGCGCCAATGGCTCGAGCATATCTAGCTTTAAAGAAGCCCCCAAAAGACTCTCAGCCCCCATTACGGCCAAAAATATCCGCTTGGGCCTCATGGATGTGGCCATTAACCATAATCTGGCCCGGAGCCGCACCCTCCAGGGCCACGACTTTAAAAACTACAAGTTAATTGAAATCGACGCCGAAGGCTTAATGTCTGTTCGTCCGGTTGGCCGCTCCAACGCCTTCCGATCCGACTATATCCAACTCTTAGGCTGCGTGCCCGATAGCGCCTTAGAGGTAGTCCCCCTTTTAACTCCGGCTAACCCCCTAAAGGAATTTAAGAGCCAGACAGTTATCGCCAGAAAGCATCAATTCCTCCCCTTCTCAGTGGTCAACAACATCACTTTAGCCAATTTCAAGCGCTATGTCTTACCCCTTCTGAACCCTACCTTACTTGAGAGATCCTACCTATTTTCCTTAAACAAAACTGATTATCAGCGAACCGGACTAATTAGCCTTGAGGGATTGATAATCAAATTCGAAAACCTCTAACCCCACCAAATTTCCCGTCAAAATCCTTTGTCAATTTTAAGACAGGACCCACAATTTTTCAGTAGGGTCCTATTGTCTTAAAATGTTTTTTAGGTTAATATAATGCTAATGTGGCATCATGACCCAAACTAGAATTGAACTATCATTTCATTATTTTTTTATTCTTTACTATAAAAATTTATAAAACCAGACTTTGTCAATGCGGCAGTTTGTAACCTGCCGTAAATCTGCCCACTATGAGGCAACCTGTGCCAACTCCTTCGGCCAATCACGCTTCTCCAGCGCCCTCGGGCGCTCAAATTCTTTGTCCTGTTTGCGGAATCATGGTCAAACTCCCGGCAGTGGAGTGTCCAAAATGTCGAGCTAACCTTAGGACTGGCGAAAAACCTGAAGAATACGTCCCTCTTTGGAAGCGAAAAAAGACCAAAGCTCTCGTGCTTTTAGCTATAATAATGACCCCGCCGCTTATCTTTGGCTTACTGACCACGGAAACTGGTATGGAAATGCGCGATTGGCTCGAGGCCCGCGTTGGCCTTGAGAGCTGCGTGGAACCCCAAAAAAGATGGGAAGATTTTAGCCAAAAAGATCTTGAGGACCAGGTCAAAAAAGGTTACGACAATTGGAGCAAGGGTAAAAACACTAGAATCGCCGGACAATCGGCCAAGGGCCCTGAAACGCCTGAAGAGCTCGCTAGATCTGATAGCGAGCGAACTATCGATCGTGACAACCAGGCTTATTTTGCCTCGGCTTTGATGAGTTCTGGCCCCCGAAAAACCTTAAGACCCCAAGACAACTGGTACCTACTGATGGACGGCGAATGGGAAGTAGCCTACATCATAAACCCCGGCAGCTCCGACTCGCGCATCATAGGAGGCGAATGGTCGTTTACCTGGATAAATAACGGGCAGGCCGTCCAGGACGTCCTGGCCGTGCCCTTCCAGTGGAACAAGACCGAAGAGCAATTTGAGCCCATCTTGATAACCTCTATCCGCCTTTTTAATCCCCAAAGGAACTCTTGGGAAGGTTTCCATGTCATGAACGGCGTGATGGTCTACTTCGGCGTGACCAAAACCGCTCAAAACCAGATCTTAGAGCACTACCAAACAGGCGACGGACGCCTGATAGTTTGGGTCTATAGCGACTTAAACCCCTCTTCCTTTAAGGTCACCATCAGTCAATCAACTGACAATGGGGCTACTTACAAGGCCATCAGCGAGATGTGGGCTAAACGTCGTGACACCGTTATCCCCTAAAAAAGAGCCTAAAACCGGCGCCCCTATCAAACCCCGTTTGGTAGCTGAGATAGGCTTAAACCACGTTGGCAATGTAAAAATTGCCGAGCAGTTAACTATATTAGCCGCTAAAGCCGGGGCCTGGGCCGTAAAATATCAAGCCTTTCAGACTTCTAACTTTATTCATCCGGAAAGTCCTTATTTTGAGGAATTTAAATCCGAAGAACTTTCCTTTGAAGATCTAGCTAAGGTCATGGATCTGGCCCACCGGGAGGGCGTAAAGGTAGGGCTTACGGTTTTTGATAGTTTAGGCCTTAAATTAGCCCTCTCAGCTAAGGCCGACTACCTTAAAATCTCCTCAGGCGATATAACCTACCACCAGCTGCTCCACCAGGCCGTCCAAACGGGCCTGCCCATAGTTATCTCGACCGGGGCCTCAAGTTGGGCTGAGGTCAAAAAGGCTATGTCCATCTGCGGCCCGAGCCTTCTAGCGGTCCTCCAGTGCACCTCCCTTTACCCCTGCCCGTTAGATTTAGTTAACCTAGCCGTCCTAAATAGGTGGCTTGAGGGTCATTGGCCAGCCGGCCTTAGCGATCACACTTTGGACCTTGAGGCTTCTAAAGGGGCTTTTGGCTTAGGCGCCGTCATGGTGGAGAAGCACATTACTATGGATCGCCATCTGCCCGGGGGCGATAACTATGTTAGCGCGACCCCCATCGACTTTATGAATTTAGCCGAAATGAATGAGACCATATTCGAGGCAAAAATGCTCGGGCATAATCCCCCCCAAAAAGGCCCGCAGAGCTCCCCACAAAGCCCGCCCAAAAAAGCCCCGACTCCCCCGCCTCCCCTCTTTAGCCTCTCCGCTCTAGCCCAAAGCCCGCTTTGGGGCTCAAGGGACAAAGAAGTCCAAAGAGGGGAATCGCCGCAAATGATACGCCGGGCGGCGGTGGCCTTAGGTGACCTTAAAAAGGGAGATAAAGTTACCTTAGAAAAAATCATCTTTTTAAGGCCGCCAGATAATCTTCTATCCCCTCCCTTAGGGCCCGATAAACTTTTGCCCGATCTTCGGCTGAAAAGATCTGTCAATAAGGGCTCGGTTATCTTACTAAGCGACTTAGACGATCCCGTAGAAATATGCTGTCAAGCGCCCTTGGCCCAAAACCCGGAGACTTTCTTGTGACCGGCTTTTGTCCCAAAGGCCCGCTTCTAGCTCTCCCCGTCTCCCATCTTATGGCCCAAAAATCTGACTATAACCAAAAGCTCTTAGATATATCCGATGTTTTAGAAATAAAATCCTACCCCGTGCCAGAGTGGATCCCCATAAATGGACCTAAGGTTTTTCACTGGGATAGAGGCACTTGCGAAGATAGCTTTGCCCGCGATTTTCCTCCCCTAGGCCAATACTTAGCCCAAAACCCTGTAGATCTTTTTAGCTTTGATCTAGGTCCAGCCTGCGCCCTAAGAAAGGATATTTATCCTGTCTCCCCCGTTCTCAGCTTAGATGAGATATTAGATATATCAAGAGCCAACCTAAAACTCGTGCGGAGATTTTTTTCAGGAAACCTCGCTGCTGAAAATTACAATTACTTCCCCACCGGCCTATACGAGAACATTTGCGAGCCAGAGAATATAAGCTTTCTTTTGGATAATCTACAAATCGATCTGGTCTTAGATCTAGCCCACGCCGCCGTTACCGCCCATAACCTCGGCTTAAACTTAGAAAGCTATCTGACCGGCTTACCGTTAAATAAAGTTAAAGAAATCCACCTCTCTAGGCCGCTTATTCCCGATAATCCTCGCGCCCTGGCTTCTGACGACCACCAATGCCCTAGAGACGGGGAATTAAATTGGCTTATATTGGCCTTAGAATTATTACCCCAAGAAGCCAGGTGGCCATTGGTCACGATTGAGTATTACAAAGAGCAGCCGGAGCTCCTAAATATCATGACCAAAACCAGGCAAATACTCAAAAGATACTTTGAACCAGGCCAGAAGATTTTAAACTAAGTCCAGTTAATTTTTAGCTATTTTTAAACCCCCCAAGCTTTACGCTGTTTTTCCGTTAACATGGCCGTATTTGAAAGACGAGCTAAGCCAGAAAACTGAAAATTCGTTGTTTTTTTTGGCCAAATTAACTATTATAGTTACGTGGTATAGCGACCGGGGGCCGCGCCAATTCATGTCGGGCCAAGTAATGTAGCGTCAAGTCATGTTGCACAAAGTCATGTCGCGTCAGGTCACTTGACAAACCTTAAAAAAAATTTCAAATTAAAAAATAAAATAGCCGAGTTTTTGGCCCAAAATCCGGAACTGGAAAAAATCATGTCCAGAGCCAAAACTCCACTATCGGCCATAAACAGCAACAGATGAGCCCCTCCTAATAGGCTGAGAGATTTTGATGACCAATAAGCCTGAATCTTGGCTAACCGATCCCGAGGAACGCCTTAAGCGAAAAAACACCTTCGACGCCTCCATAGTCATGGGCACGGCCAACTTCAACCGCGATACTGGACGCCAGGATAACCTCCACCCGCCCTTCAGCCAGTTTATTGACCCCAATACTGGTATGCTCAGGTTGGACATGTTAAGGGCGCGCGACTGCCCTGTCTGCGGTCGCCCCCCTGGCCCAGGCCTGTTTGTCAAAGACGGGTTTAGGCACGTGCGCTGTCCAAACTGTCAGCTCATATACGTAAGCCTAATATTACGCGAAGATCTGATGATTAAGTACTGGCAGGAAGAACTAGCTTGGTCTAAGGTCTTAGCCAGCGGGCCTCAAATCGAAATGGACATGGCCAAATACGCCTACGGACTCGATCTGGCCTCAAATTATTTAACCGAAAGTCGTAAGCTCTTAGACGTTGGCGCCGGAACCGGGACCTTTGTTAGATACGCAATCGAGCAAGGCTTTGAGACCACGGCTATCGAGTTTAACGTAGAATCAGTCGATAACCTCCTCCAAGAGGGCATTCAGATCATCGTTAAACCCTTAGAGCTAGCCGATCTGCCTCCCCATTCTTACGATCTCGTCACCATGTGGGAGGTCTTAGAGCACCTTGCCGATCCCAAGGTGGTCTTAGCAGAAGCTAAGCGGCTCTTGGCGCCGGGCGGCTATTTACTTCTCTTAGTCCCCAACGCTGGATCTTTAGTTACCCGGCTACTCCACGAAAAGAGCCACACCTTCGGCGGTCACTCCCACCTAAACCATTTTGACCCAAAATCTCTATCGCTTATCCTTAAAAATTTACACTACGAGATAGTGGAACTAGAAACGGTTATAACCGAGCTCGGAACCATTAACAACCACTTGGGCTTTGAAGATCCCTACCACGGTCAGGCCGGGCCCTTCTGTGAAGATTTAACCCCAAAACTCATCCACGAGCGCCTGTGGGGCAGCCGCCTGCTGGCCCTGGCCAGGCCGTCGGCCTGAGGAGAGACAAGCTTGCTTAAAGCCG
>JAITJB010000279.1 GCA_031279155.1 Deltaproteobacteria bacterium
CTCTCAGAGGCGGCTTGGCGAACGGCTCTTGAGGTTTTAGCCGCCTCTGATACGTCTGTCGTCATCAGTTCTGGCCGCGAGTACTGCCCCACGCCCGTCATATCCTTTATGATCTTAGAGCACAACCGGGCTCATCCTGAGGCCTTAGCTGACGGCGTCGTCATCACCCCTAGCCACAACCCGCCCCAAGATGGCGGCATCAAATACAACCCGCCCAACGGCGGCCCGGCTGATGTCGATGTTACTGGTTGGATTGAAAAGAGGGCGGCGGAGATTATTGGCGATCCCTCAAAAATCAAAAGGCTTCCTCTTTCTAAGGCCTTATCTGCCAATAACGTCACTAGCCGCGATTACATCAGCCCCTTTGTTGAAAGCTTAGCTAAGGTGGTCGATCTCAGTAAAGTCAAAGCCTCAGGCCTTAAAATCGGAGTCGATCCCTTGGGCGGCAGCGGGGTCCACTATTGGGAGCCTATTGCCGAACGCTACGGCTTAAATTTAACTTTGGTTAACCCGGTGGTCGATCCATCGTTTTCTTTTATGCCGCTAGATCACGACGGCGTCATCCGCATGGACTGCTCATCGCCCTACGCCATGGCCAACTTAATTGGCATGGGCGATCGCTTTGATTTGGGATTTGGTAACGATCCCGACTTCGACCGCCACGGCATAGTTTCCGGCGGGCGGCTCATGAACCCCAACGAATATCTGGCTACGGCCATCAACTACCTTTTGGAGCATCGCCCCAACTGGCCCAAAGAGGCTATGATCGGTAAAACAGCGGTCTCCTCCACCTTAATCGATCGGGTCGTAACGGGTCATGGCCGCAAGGTTTACGAGACCCCGGTGGGCTTTAAATGGTTTGTTAATGGCTTAAACGAGGGCCGGCTCCTTTTTGGCGGCGAAGAGAGCGCCGGGGCCAGTTTTTTAAGATTTGACTGCTCAAGCTGGACCACTGACAAGTGCGGTTTTTGTATGACTTTATTGGCCGCCGAAATGACGGCTCAGACTGGCCGGCTCCCCCATGAGCAGTACGCCGAGATAACGGCTAAATACGGATCAACTGATTACGTCAGAATCGATACCGATCTGACCGCTCGGGCCAAAGATGCCCTAAGTACCCTGACGCCAGAGTCTCTAGCCAACCGTTCGCTGGCCAATCGCACCATAACCGGGGCCACGACCAGAGCCCCTGGCAACCAGGCCTCCTTGGGCGGGCTTAAGGTAACCTTATCTGACGGCTCATGGTTTGCCCTAAGGCCGAGCGGGACGGAACCAAAAATGAAGCTCTACGCTGAGAGTTTTGGCGGGCCTGAGCTTTTACTTCTCATAGTTGGCGAGGCCTCGCAATTGGTCTCGGTCGTCTGATTATTTTTGTTACTGGTTTTGGATTTTTCGCCTGAAAGTTTTAAATGGCATCGCTGGAGCTAAAGATCGAGGCTAAAGCCAAGCAATTGGGCCTCGGACCAATAGGAATCATAAAACCTCAGGCCATGGAAGGGTATATCCATCGCCTTTTTGAGAGGATGCTCCGTGTCCCCAACGGAGAAAAGCTCCACCGTGGTTTTCTTGAGCTCTTCGACGTCCGCCAAGCTTACCCCTGGGCTAAGTCCATAGTGGTTACCTACGCCGATAACTCGATATACTATCTGCCAAATGTAGCTAGAAAGCACTTTGGTAAGTTTTTTCTGACCGATAACCGCTACAACATAAACGCCCCGGCCCGCAAGATGATCGCCTCGCTCACGGCTTTTATGGAAGGCCTTGGCATCAGAACTAGCTGGAACGAGCACCCAGGGGTAACGGGCCTGCGTTGGGCGGCCCAGGAGGCCGGCCTAGGTATCATCAGGCGCAATAACTTCTTCTTCTCCCGCAGGGCTGGCTCCTACGTCTCCTTGACCGGTTGGGTCACTGATACTGATATGGAGCTCAGATCGACCCACAAGGAGGAGCCCTGCCCAGAAGACTGCTCGCTGTGTATCGAAGCCTGCCCCACGGGGTCGTTATCTGCGCCCTTTACCATGAATATGGCTACCTGCATCAGCTGCGCTAATTCTTACACTGATAGTACGGCCATTGATGACCACAAGTTAAACGTCCTTACAGGCTCTTGGCTCTACGGCTGCGATAATTGCCAAGATGCCTGCCCCTTCAATCAAATCACAGGCTACTCTACCGAGATAGATTTTCCGGGCCTCATGGAGCTCGACCACTATCTCTACCCTGAGATCATCGCTGACTTGGATTACGAGGATATTAACGACTTTATTCGGCCTAAATTTTTTTACATCAAATCCGAATCGCTTTGGCGCTGGCGGCTAAACGCCATAAACGTCCTGATTAACACCGGGTCGTCTGATTGTACGAGGATTTTAAAGAAACTTTTAAAAGATCCCTTCGAGATCGTAAGACGCCGGGCCCAAAACGCCTTAGAGCTCTTGGGGAGTTAATTTTGCGGTCTAATTGACTAACATTCGTTTTTTATGACTGTTTACAAGCCGGCTTACAAGCCGGCTTATTTTCCTAAAACCTGCCTAAATGTCACAGATTTTCCATTCAACTAAGCTCAAAAATGAGGCCGTCTTTTAGGCGATCGTCCTAAGTTTTCTCCTATTTTCGATAACCTGTAGCAAATGAGCCTTAACGCTTCCGGTGGTTGGAAAATCTCTAACCTCGTTAGCTAGGCTATTGGCTTCCGTTAGGCGCCACGTTGAGATTTCCCTTCGAACTGAAGCTAACGATGATGGGGAGACGCTAAATTTATCTAAGCCGTAAGCCATTAATAGGGGTATCATCATCGGGTCGGCCCCGGCTTCGCCGCAGAGGCTGACCGGAATAGATCTCTTGCGCCCGGTTTTGATGATGTTTTCTATGGCCCTTAAGACAGCCGGGTGGAAGGGCGAATTTAAGTGTCCGAGTTTGGAGTTACCGCGATCGGCAGCCAAGATGTACTGAGTTAAATCATTGGTGCCTATGGAGAAAAAGTCGGCTTCTTTGGCTAAGATATCGGCCAAGAGAACGGCGGCAGGGGTCTCAACCATAATTCCAAGCTGAATAGCTGGATCGCAGGGGAGATTCTCTCTTTTGAGATCGTCTAAGCATTGTTTCATCAGGGCTCTAGCTGAAGTTATCTCTTCTAGGGAAGTAACTAAGGGCAGCATGATCTTAATGTTACCGTGTTCAGCCCCGGCTCTTAAGATGGCCCTTAGCTGGCTAGAAAAGATCTCAGTGTGATCTAAACAAAAGCGGATGGCCCGGTACCCTAAAAAGGGGTTGTCCTCTTTGGGCAGATCTAATGCCGGCACTTCTTTATCGCCGCCGACGTCTAAGGTCCGGATGACGACTTCACTGTTCGGAAATAGAGAGGCCACCTCAGAGTAGACCCGAAACTGCTCTTCTTCGCCGGGGAGAGTCTCGCGGTCGAGAAACAAAAACTCGGTCCGAAAGAGCCCAATACCATCGGCCCCGGCGCCTTGGGCTAATTTAGCCTCAGCAAAAGAACTTATGTTTGAGCTTAAGGTGCGGCGCACCCCGTCCCCATCAACCGTCTGACGGCCCAAGAAGACCTTTAGCGAGCTCTGCTCCTCGCGCCAGGCCTCACGCCTGAGGCGGTACTCGGTTTTGGCGTTTTCGTCAGGGTCGACAATAGCCTCGCCTTTAGTGCCGTCTACGATGATCTCATGATCGCCGGTCGTGATAAGCTTCATTAAGCCCGTAACCCCGCTAACCAGGGGCAGCCCCAAGGCTCTAGCCATGATGGCCCCGTGGCTAGTGTAGCCTCCAATCTCAGAGACTAAGGCTTGGATGTTGGCTGTTGGGAGCGAGGTGATGACCGAAGCCGGGAGATCTTCGCCGACCACCACGGAATCCGGCCCGATGGAGGCTAGATCGAGCTCTTTGACCTCCATTAAGATCATCAACAAGCGCTTCCTAAGGTCCCCAATATCGGTAGCCCTCTGGCGCATCTTTTCATCTTCGACATTGGCGAACATTTCCTTGAAGCTTGTGGTCACCTCGCTGACAGCCGCTTCGGCTGTCCGGCCCTGGCCGATGAGCTCCTCCATCTGAGTAATCATAAATGGATCTGAGATCATAGCTATCTGCCCGGTGAGGATAGCCGCTTGCTGCTTACCAGCTTTAGCTTCGGTTTCTGCGGCTAGAAGAGTTATCTGCTCTTTAAAGGCCGTAACCGCTAGCTCGAGCCGGGCGATCTCTTTTTCCCGGCCGGAGTAGACAAGCCCTCCGAAGTTGAGATCTGGCTCAACATAGACAACCACCCGGCCTAGGCCCACGCCAGGCGAGGCCGCGACCGCCTTTATTTTTTCCATGGATTACCTCGTATTGTGTTGGTAGAGTCGTCCCGCGCTAACAATAGCTCGGCGTCTTACTCCTCATCCATGACGCCTTTAAAAAAATCTTCCATCAAACCCATGGCCTTGGCCTCATCAGGGCCTTCACAGACGACTTCTAAATCATGGCCCTTTTTAATGCAGGCGGCCATAAGCATCATGATGGATTTAGCGTTAACCGATTTGCCATCGTGCTTAACGGTAACGGTGGCGTCCAAAGGAGCTAACTTGGTGACCAGGATCTGGGCTGGACGCATATGGACGCCAGTCTCGTTTAAGGCGGTAACGTTTTCGGTCAGCATTTTTTCTTTCCTCTCCATTGCCCCATCGGGCGGTTAGGCGGACCTTGGGTATTTTACCAATCAAGATGAAATCTTCTTTTTTAAAATAAAGAGCAGAAACATGCCCAGTATCGAGCCTAAGGCTAGGGCAAGCAGATAAAAAACCGGATGAGTTACGACGGGAAAGACAAATATCCCACCGTGAGGAGCTCTCAAGCCGCAATTAAAGGCCATCGATAAGCCGCCAGCTAAGGCTGAGCCCAAAAGGCACGAGGGGATGACCTTTAAGGGATCGGCAGCGGCGTAAGGTATGGCCCCTTCGGTGATAAAGCAAAGTCCCATTATGTAGTTGACCGGGCCAGAGCGGCGCTCTTCGGCGGTAAACCTGTTTTTAAAAAAGGTCGTGGCTAGCGCAATCGATAATGGCGGCGTCATGCCGCCGATCATGACGGCGGCCATGACCTCGAAGTTACCGGCGGCGATGGAAGCGGTCCCGAAGACGTAGGCCGCCTTGTTGATGGGGCCGCCCATGTCGGTACTCATCATGCCAGCAAGTAAGCAGCCCAAAAGAACTCTAGAGGTCGAGCCCATGGAATTAAGGCCTTTAGCTAGGGCCGTGTTGATGACGCCCATCAGAGGGTTAATTGAGAGCATGACTAGCCCGACGATTAAGACGCCTAAGAGGGGAAACAGTAAGACCGGTCTTATGCCTTGAAGGCTCCTAGGGAAACCGTCAGTGGTTTTTTTAATGGCTAAAACGGCGTAACCGGCCAAAAAGCCGGCCAGTAAGGCGGCTAAAAATCCGCCGGAAACCGGGTCAGCAGAACCAAGTAAGCTACTAAATGACTGACCATCGCGGGCCAATAACCCCCCAACTATGCCTGGAGCTAAGGCTGGCCTATCGGCGATACTCATGGCGATGTAGCCGGCTAAAATTGGCAGCATAAAGCTAAAGGCCGCCCCGCCGATGGTCATCAAGACTTTAGCTAACGGAGTATTACTACCAAAGTTAGCCGGGTTTATGTTGAAATCATCAAACAAGAAGGCTAGGGCGATCAAAACGCCGCCGCCGCTTACGAAGGGCAGCATGTGGCTTACGCCATTCATCAGGCTCTTATAGATCCCCCGGCCAAAGGACTCGCTCTTTTCCTCTTTACTATCGTCGCCTTCGGCTTGGTGGCGGTAGATAGCAACATCTCCGGTTAAAGCTTGGTTAATGAGCTCCTCTGGACGGTGGATGCCGTCGGCCACGGGCACAAAAATCACCTTTTTGCCGTCAAATCTCTTGGTTTCAACCTTTTTATCGGCGGCTACGATCACAGCCTCAGCCGCTTCGATGTCCTCTTTAGTTAAAGGATCTTGGACGCCGGTAGATCCATTGGTCTCAACTCTAATGGGGATATTAAGCTTAAGCCCGGCCTTTTTGAGGGCTTCAGCCGCCATAAAAGTATGGGCAATGCCCGTGGGGCAGGCGGTTACGGCTAAGACCTTAGCGGCTTTTGGTTCGCCTTGAACGGGGCTAATGCTTTCGGCTTGGGCCTGCTTTTCATCTGAAGCTTTTGACTCGCCATCTTTTTGCGAGCCGTATTTGGCCATCTCGGCCTCATCGATGAGGGCCAAAAAGGAACCAGGATCAGGCGCCTGTCTGAGCTTTTGGCAAAAATCAGGGTCCATCAAGAGAACCATCATCCTAGAGAGGATTTCTATGTGGGTATCGCCGCCAGGCGGGGTAGCGATCATAAATAAGAGGTCGGCGGCTTGGCCGTCAGGGGCCAAGTAATCCACGCCTTTGGTCAAGGTTATGGCCGCTAAGCTTGGTCTAGCGGCAGCTTGACTTTTGGCGTGGGGCACAGCCAAACCCATGCCGATAGCCGTGGTGCCCTTGGCCTCACGGGCCAGGATGTCATTTTTAAAAGCTATAGGGTCATTTAGAGCCCCATCAAGATCCTGGAGGGCCACCAGGGTGTCGATGGCTTCATCTCTGGTGGCCGCCGAGGTTTGAACAGTGATCTTCCTGGCATTTAGAAAATCGGTGATTTTCATAGATTTTCCTCTTGTGATAAATGGTTATCTAAAATAGCTGCTAGACTTGAGACTTGAGACTTGAGGCTTGAGGCCTGAGACTTGAGGCCTGAGATTTGAGGCTTGAGGCTTGATGGAATCTGGAATCAAGATGAGCTAAGCTAACTAGCGACAGTTTAAGCTTAGGCCAAGGGCCGCGTTGATTTAGATGTTTATCTTTAAACTTCTGTCACTATGGTCTCAGCCAAAAGGCTCTCAATCTTAGAGCGGGTAGCTAGAGAATCTAACTCAGAGGCTGCCGCCGCCGAAGCGGTAGCCAGTTTGAGGCAATCCGCGCTATCGAGGCCTCGGTTAAGGCCGGCTAAAAACCCGGCCATCATGGAATCATTAACGCCTGGCTTAGCCCATTGGTCGCTTACAGGACATTGGGCTTTTAAGAGGCTTCTATCAAAGGCGGCCAGTATGACCTCATGGGCGCTTAGGGCGCAAATGACGTTTTGGGCGCCCTTATCTCTGGCGGCTATGGCCTGATCTAAGATATTGTTTTCGTTTTGAGCGTTTTGACTGTAGCCATCGAGTCTGACCAATATCGGTTTAAAGGGTAGGGCGTTAGCTAAGGTTTTACCTTGAGCGTCAACGGCCAATAAGACCTGGCGAGGCGAGAGAGTCTCCATAATCCGGGTATAGATATCGCTAGATACGGAATCTGGCACATTACCACCAAAGACCATCGTGTCGCCCGGGCAAATTAAGGCCAGTCTTTTGATTAATTCTTCAATCTCTTTAGATGTCACTTCCGGAGGCGGACCATGGATTTCCATGGGTTGATCGTTTTTAATTTTAATGTTAATCCTAGTAAAGCCGTTTTGAAGATCGATAAAATCGGTCCTAAGTCCTATATTTTTTAGGCCTCGCCGCATGGCCTGACCGGTTGAGCCAGCCAAAAAACCCATGGCCACGCTACTGACGCCTAAATTTTTTAAAACTACCGAGACATTTATGCCTTTGCCGCCAAAGCGGATGTCGTGACTTAAAGCTCGGTTTACTGTCCCTAAGGATAGATTCGGCGTAGTCACCAGGTAATCTAAAGCCGGGTTTAAGGTAAGCGTATAGATCACAATCAAACCTCTACGGCCTTAAAGGCGGTCTGACAAACGATTGAGCTAGAGGCCAAACATAGACTAGAGCGAGGGGTCAAACCAGCCTATAGGTTTTGAGGAAAGCTACCGAGTTATAGCTAACAATACCAAAGCTTTGGGTCAAAAAAAAGAAAAAAATTTCAGAGGCCCTGAAGTCAACTTGACAAAAAAACTAAATATTATATAGAAACAGATCGTTTTTTACAAAATATTTATGAATATTTAAACTCCAAATAGGGTGATCAACTAAAAATCCTACAAAGAAAAAGACGGCCCAAAATATGGGTAGTATCACGAAAGCCTTGTGGTTGGCTCGTTTTAGTTTTTTGTCTAAGATTGTTGGAAGATAAATTTTGCTAAGTTATTGGTCAAATAATTAACTTTCCCCGGCCTTTCTGGCCCTCAGGGCAGCGGGAAAAATTACTATATTATTTAAATATACTATTATTTTAAAGATACTTGTAAAAATTTTTCCACTATTTTCCGACTTTCTTTTTTATGTTTAGACTTGAAACGAGACGCTTAAAAGGACATAATGACTTAATGGCCTCCATGGTAGGACGCCGGCCTCCGGACCCAAGGCCTTGTTTTTGGGTAAAATGGTTAATACCCCATGCGTTAGCTTCAATTAATAATACCTTTAAACTAACCCAAATTTTTTAATTCGGTATATACGTGGGAATAACTCCACGGACGGATCGGTTTTTTTATGACCAACAATGGATTATGGTCACGGTGTTTGAGGTGGGCTAGAGAGCTCCATCCAGCCAGGCGCTGGAACTCGCCCCAGGGATACCATGATGTCTTGGCCATGTGCCTACCTCTAATAGCCTCAACGACCGTCTCTTCGATAATGCTCTTTACCGACCGGCTCTTTTTGAGCCGCTACTCGGTTAACGCCATTGCCGCCTCGCTCCCAGCCGGCATCGCCTGGGTGACTATATCCTCTTTTTTTATTGGCATAGCATCTTACACCGGAGTTTTCGTAGCCCAATACGTCGGGGCCAAAAGGCC
The DNA here is from genome assembly GCA_031279155.1 of Deltaproteobacteria bacterium. Taxonomy (GTDB): domain Bacteria; phylum Desulfobacterota; class Desulfarculia; order Adiutricales; family Adiutricaceae; genus JAISWF01. Next base: position 8,803 of record JAITJB010000279.1, read on the forward strand.
CGAAAGAGCTGCGTCCTCCCTTTGGCAGGGCCTGTACTTCAGTCTGTTCTGCGGCCTTGGTATGTCGCTTTTGTATTTTGCCAGCCCGCTGATTTTTAGTTTCGGCAACCAAAACCCTGAAATCATCGCCCTTGAATACGACTATTTCGGGCCCCTGATACTGATGAGCCCGCTAAACTTGTTTATGGTCGTCATGAGCTCTTTCATGGCCGCCTTGGGCCGGACCAAAGTCGTTATGTGGGTGAGTTTAGTCCAGACCTGTGTTAATATACCTTTAAACTACCTCTTAATTTTTGGTCTTTCTACTGGCGGTACGGTCATAATTCCTTCTATCGGGGTCTTGGGGGCCGCTTTAGCCACGGTCTTCTCCTGGCTGGTGGGAGTTACAATATACGGCTTTTTGATCTTCAATCGCCGCATGGAAAAGAGCCATGGCGTTCGATCCAATTGCCACTTTGACCGAGCCCTATTTTTACGGCTCCTAAAATTTGGCTGGCCAGGCGGGCTTCAGTTTTTCATGGAGATATTCGCCTTTGGCTTCTTTAACTTCGCTGTCTCCCGGATGGACGAACTGCAACTGGCCAGTAACAACATCGTCTTCTCCATTGAGGCTCTAAGCTACTTCCCGATGATCGGCGTAGGGCAGACCATTAGCATCCTAGTAGGTCAAGCCATTGGCCGAGGAAGCCCCATTGAGGGGGCGAGAGCTACCATAACCGGCATAGCCATAAGCACCTTTTATGTAAGCATAATGATGATGCTCTTTTTGCTTGTGCCTCATCAGCTGCTATCGATGTTTCTGGCCACTGACACGGGTCCTGATATTAGAAGCTATATTTTAAATATGGGGACGACTCTTTTAAGATATGTAGCCGTCTACAGCGCCTTTGACGGGGTTTATATCTGCTGCTTTGGGGCCATCAAGGGCTCCGGCGACGTCTGGTTTCCAATGATAGCCATGGCCTTTTGGGGCATCTTCGGCCTGATTGTCCCGATTATGCTCCTATTTTCTCTTGGCTTAGCCAATATCCACAGTCTTTGGTTCTGCATGATTTTCTACATCCTCTGCTTGACAGCTACCGGTGTTTGGCGTTATAAATCAGGGAAGTGGATGTCGATGAGAGTCATAGAACCGGCCTTTGGCGCAGAATAAAATGACCATATGGCGAATCTCGATGAATTTCAGTACCAACTGACGCCAGTTTTGATCGCCCAGGAACCGCCCCCACTGCGTGGGGGCAGTAGGCTCATGGTTGTCAGTCGTGATGGCCGGGAGCCAGTTATCAACGATTTTTCCTCATTAGAACTCTATCTCCCGCCCAAGGCCCTTTTGGTGCTCAATGACACCAGGGTTACCCCGGCTAGACTCTTAGGCCGCCGGGAAGATAGCGGCGGTAAGATAGAACTCTTGATGCTTGACCCGCCTGTTAACCAAGGCCCTGGCCCTTTTGAGTGTCTATGCCTAGGTAAACCTGGCCGCATCCTAAAACCCGGAACTAATCTCATTTTAGAGAAAGACAACCTGACCTTAAAGGCCCAAGTCGTTTGGGCCGACCCTGAAGGCCCTAACCGTCTGGTGAGGTTTTTATTCGAGGACACCCCACGCTTGGTCTTAGAGTCCTTAGGGCATTTACCGTTACCTCCTTACATCCGTAGGCCTGACCGGCCAGAAGACTTTGACCGCTATCAAACCGTCTACGCCAAAAGTCCGGGGGCGGTGGCCGCCCCAACCGCCGGTCTTCACTTCACTGTAAAGCATCTAGAAACTTTGCGCCGGGCAGGTTTTGAAACCGTTACCATAACTCTGACCGTCGGGGCCGGGACCTTTGCCATGCCCACCTCAGAGCAAATTCGGGAAAAAAAGCTCCACGAAGAACAGGTGGAAGTCTCAGAGCAGGCGGTTAAAGCCGTGGAAAGAGCGCGTAACCAAGGGCGAGCAGTCGTTGCTGTGGGCACGACGGTTGCCAGGGCTCTAGAGTGGGCCTCGCTGGACGGAAAACTGGCGGCCAAAAAAGGCAGTTGTAGTCTTTTTATCCAACCAGGAGACCAATTTAAAACTGTTGACGCCTTACTAACTAACTTTCACTTGCCAGGCTCTAGTCTGATGTATTTAGTTGGGGCCTTTTTAGGCCGCCAAAAGATTTTGTCGGCTTATGCCCTGGCCATAGATAAGGGCATGAGGTTTTGCAGTTACGGGGATGCTATGCTCTTATTGTGAGCAAAGGGTAGGGGAGACGTTTAAAAAATCCAGTTCTTAATTTAACATTAACCGGAGGCTAAGATGACCGAAACATTGGAATCCCACAATCGGCCTAGCCTATTTTGGCGTTTTCTTCAGTGATAACTAAATTTACCCCGATAAAACCACTTTTATAAACCCTCCTCAATCTTGATTTTCCTTTTATGACCTGGCCCCAAATCCGGTCATCCGTCTGGATCTTTGTTCAATTGACACTGAAAGATAAATCACAGTAAGACGGTAAATCGGTAAGTAAGAAAGTAATAAACGAAGAGCAAAAAGCGACCAATTTTAGGTAAAACCCTCGGTCAAAATAATATTTGTTTAAGAACGCCTATATAAAATGCTTTTCGCCGCAAAATATCTGGCCTATGAATTCCTCTTTACGGTCGAAATAGAAGCTTTGTTTTTTTTAACCAGAGCATTTTTTCCTAAAGTGATACATTTACAAACCACCTTGACCCACGCTTTTTGCACCACTGGTTGGGCGGCGCGATATAGGTGGTTTTTTTTGTCAGGACCTCCGTGAGAAAAATTGACCTGTTGGTGGCTAGACAAGATATTCTTCTTATGGTCTACTCAAGGCTGGTATAAATGTATTTGCGCGTTGAATGGTCCAATCGGGCCCGCGCCCCATGGATGAGACAGTCGAAATCGCAAAGCCTTGAAAATGTCCCAAGCCATTGGCTTAATAGCGAAAAAGCCTGAAAAATCTCGATCCCGTTAACCTGCCAACGGAAACCAAAACTTCAATTGACAAGGTCACTCGTGCGGCCCGAACATCTGCCAGTAACAGTAGCTACTGGTAGTCGCTTTTGATGCAGGTTTATAAAACCTACCTATATTGGCAACTAAAAACTCTCCCCGCTGGTGAGAAAAAATAGCCTGACAAATAACGTCCAAATAAACAGCCGTTAAGCGGAAAGTCCAATCGAAACAGCCTTGCGACTGCGATCGTCATTTTAACTTAAATTTCCCCTAGCTTACGGGCAGGGGATTTATTTTTGAGGGGTGCTTGACAGATGGGTATTTTTATTTTATAATTTCATCAAACGAGCATAAACTTGCCTGAGCCGCCACGTTCGCCTAATTTCCTCAAACCAGAGTCCACAATCGTCACAACCCATGGCGGCAATGGAATCAATGTGCCAGCTTTCGATAGTCTAAGATAAACTCGCCTTGTCAAACGAGAGCTTGAAAAAGATTAAAGGCAAATTGGCGGACAGAGGCAAATTTATATTGATTTAAAAAAAAATAAGTTTTTAATTTAACATTAACCGGAGGCTAGATGACCGAAACCATGACAGACTTACCAATCGGCATAGCCAGCTTCAAACGTATCCGCAGCAAAAACTATATTTACGCCGATAAAACCGAACTTTTATACAAACTCCTCAAACGTCGTAATCCTTTATTATTTTCCCGGCCACGTCGTTTCGGTAAAACTCTCTTAATAAGCACTCTTGAAGCTATATTAAGAGGCCGCCGGGAGCTTTTTAAGGGACTTTGGCTTGATAAATCAGATTATGACTGGGCCCCGAAACCTGTCATCCGTCTGTCTCTGGCTTCAATTGATACTGAAAGCGTTAGTACGGTAAAAAGCGATTTAATTTTTAAAGTCAAAGCTATCGCTAAGTCAGAAGGCCTATTCATCCGTGGCGAGACGCCAGGTAGATTATTTTCATCCCTTCTCAAAAGACTTTACGACAAATACCATTGCGATGTTGCAGTTTTGATAGATGAATATGACGCGCCTATTTTAAATAAAATCGAAAAGCCTGAGCTTGCTGAAGAAATAAGAGATACTCTAAAAAAGTTCTATCTCGTCCTCAAAGACGAAGAAAGAATTAGGGGTTTTACCTTGATCACCGGGATCACCTTGGTCGGCGGGGTCGTCAAGAACGCCAATTCCTTTAATTCTCCTGGTTTAAATAACCTCTATGATTTGACCCTTAAACCAGAGTATTCAACTATCTGCGGTTTTACGATAGAAGAATTTGACTCGTTATTTTCCAAGCACATGGAGGCCATGCTAGTTCAGTTTAAAGCCGATGGAATAATGCCAAAGGAGGCCACCTTAACCGACATAAGGCAACTAATCCTAAATTACTATGACGGCTACTCCTGGGACGGCCAAACGAGTGTCTTAAACCCGTGGTCCATCCTTAACGCTTTTAAGGTAAAGATGCTCGGGAACTATTGGTGGCAAACAGGTGGAGTTCCAAGTTTTCTGAAGCAATTAGTTCATTCCGGCGATATCAGTTTTAGCCACTCTAATTCCGAGGTCTCTATTACCAATTCGTGCAACGTACTTGAGCTAGGCGATCAACTAGAGCCAACGCCTGTTTTGTTCCAAAGCGGTTATCTCACGGTAGAGCGAGTTAAAAAAAATATAAGTAGCGCATATTATTTTCTAAAAATACCAAATATAGAAGTTAGAGTTTTTCTTATACATATTGTATTATCTTTAGAACAAATTATTAACCCTTTACGCGCCATGAAACAAGCCGAAGCCATGCTTAATTCCCTAATAAATCTAGAGTCAAAGGGTTTTGAAGATTCTTTCATGGCTTTTATCGGGTGTTTTTACCCAAATGACTCTGCAAAAAATAAGGAAGAGAAGGGGTATTTTCAAAGGCTATTACAAGCTGCCGTGCTTTTGGTGTGTGCGAATATCGAAATCGAATTGGAAGCTGCCGACGAACAGCATGGCGGCAAAAACGAGCAGTATGACGGTAATTTTGATCCGTACAATGATCGGAAATTTATATTAAAATATAGAGAAGCCGGGCAGGATGCCTACAGGCTCGCCACCTTGGTTATCGAAGGCCAGATGCCGTTTAGCCAACAGAGGCAAGTTTATGTTGAGTTTAAAAAAGAACAGCAAATCAAAAAAGCTAAGCGTAGAGCCAATAAGCGGCAAATCGGGCCCTAAAACGGCCTAAAAAATTGTCCGATAATGATGATTATGTAAACTAGAGTATACCGATAAATCACTCTCTCATTCGGCCTCCAATCCCACGCTCTTAGTCAGACCTACCTTTAATAAAGAAGCCCTCTAATATCCCTCAGGCCTTCAGTTTCTTTATGTTTATTCTTATGTGGATATGCGCCATTTGCCATCCTCCCCTACTAGCCTAAAGTCCGGGAATTTCTACCAGACCCTAAAGGGAAGCTCTCCTGACAGTCACTTCGGCGAGTTTTCTTTTTATAGGCTAGCCTTAGGCGCCATATCCATGAAGTCTTAGCAGCGTTAAGCCTGGACCCAAATTTTTTAGAAAAAAAATCCACCACTACTGCTGTCGATAAGAACCATGCAGCGTGGTGGTAGTGGCAAATTTGCGTATTAAAAATATATCAAAATCAGCGAAAGGAACAATCAAAGAGCCAAGGGAAAACCTCACTGCGAAAAGCGAGCTTTACCGTTCCATACTGGCTCAGGGCGGCGTCATATTTTTGACAATTTAAGGGTAACCGCTAGACAAAGGATAAATTATTGTTTGTAACGCTGCATAGTTGGCGTTATGAATTTTTTAGCGCCGCCTTAGCCGGCTTTTTGCTCGTGTACAGGCCATGGCGCTCAAAGCCAAAATACGAAACGAGAACTCCCCAGGCAATCTTCAAATATGTGGGTCAGGTAGGTCGATACTGACATTAGGACAGTGACCCTAAGGCCCCTCCTACCCGATATCGCGCTCGGCCTTCAGGTAGCTTTCTTTAATTCTTGCTGTAATGAAAGTATGGTTTTTTCGTCTAATTCTGTGCCTTTCATGACCGTTTCGATAGATACACCTAATGCGAGAAAGTTGCGGGCAATTTTTTTTCTGCTTTCTTCTCTACCTATTTCTCTACCTATTTCTCTACCTATTTCTCTACCTATTTCTCTGCCTATCGAAATGCCTTTTTTTGTGGCCTTTTCTGTCGTAGATAGTTTTAAGCGTTTGAGTTCCATACCGTACGCACTCCTTAATGACTCGGGTAACCTGGGGTCTTTCAGCCAGAATATCCCTTTGCAGAGCTCAAGAATATAACTTTTCTCTTCGTCAGTATACTCGGAGTTGTTAGCTAAAGTCAAGAATTCCATTGCGTATTTTTCCCGCAATTCCTGGTCATCATCGCACTCCTGCGCCCTGTACCCAACGTAAAGTGCTAGTGCGATAGGACGTTTGCCCCGGCGCAGTCTCTCAATGTTAGAACTCATAAAATGAAATAATGATCTGAAATATAACTTGCCCTTAAGACATAAGCAGGTTTCGTAAGAAAGTTTCACGCTCTTAGAGTTGTCTTTAAATAATATGAAGGTTAGCGGTATTGTCATGCCAGTCTCTCTCTTGGTGCTCTGAAGCCTACGCATTTGTGTGTATGCCAAGAGTTAGAATTACCCATGCTCTATGTCTGTGACCCCCTTCCCTAAACGGCCTTTAGCCCATCGCTGATTGTTTGGTCTCATCCTTGGTAGTATTATGAGGTCATCCGACTTCTCCAGACCGTTCATGCTGGTGTTATTAGCTTTAGGCTTTCTCTGTCTTTGGCCGGTCGTCTCCTCAGGGAGCTTTAGCAAGTTCACTGTCCCCGTTGGCAGAATTTACTATCTTAACAAACAAAGCCATATCACAGACTGCCCTAACTTTATGGGCGCAACTGCGGGGGTTTAGGTGGAGGGAAAGCCCAGGCCCTTACTTTAGGGGGATCTCGGGACGTATGGGATAGTGTGGAGGGTTCGCCGTAAGGACGCTTCTGGCTCCCGAGAAATCACCCTAGAAGCCCTAGTTACCCTAAAGGCGATCTCCAAGGGCTCAAATGTTGATAGTCGTGCTGGTAGTAGAAGGTGGTAGGCTAGGCGTAGAAAAAAGAAAAACCGTAAACACGGTTGTCTTGGGGAAGATAGCTAGGCATCTAGATAAGGCGGCACAGAAAGTAGCGATTTAAGCGTGGGGAGAGGTCTCTCTGGAAGAGGGTCCTTTAAGACAACGGGAAAACGCATCA
>JAITJB010000010.1 GCA_031279155.1 Deltaproteobacteria bacterium
GTCAACGGCCATGGTGATACGCTGGCGACTTAAGGGGTTACCTGGTTGGTTACGAATGGGGTATGAGGCTTCAACCTCTAAGGGAGAAAGCCCGTCCATGGGGCGACCGCGTCCGTCTAGGACGCGGCCCAGTAGATTTGGTCCGACATCAACGGAGGCAAATTTACCGCTAGCCAGTATCCGGCTACCAGGGGTTAAGCCGGTCATGTCGCCTATGGGCATGAGTTGGATGGTTCTATCTTTAAAGCCGACCACTTCGGCTTCGAGCATAGAGCCGTCAGAAAGTTGGATGCGGCAGACCTCGCCAACTGAAGCCGCCGGCCCATCGCCTTCGATGATTAGGCCCGTAACCTTGGTGACCCTACCCTCGAGAGCTAAGGGCGGGGCGGTTTTGATGGCGTTTAAGAGGTTTTCGAAGTTTCCCATTTTAACTCTGGTTTTTTTTATTCCAGGGATATTAACGAAAGAGATTTACAAACTAGCTATTAACGAAAATAATAACTAAGCTATTAATCAGGCTAATAATCAAGCCGAGCTAATCAATCTAGGCCCACCAGGCCCTTTAAAGTCTTTATCTGGTCATCATCTAAGGGCCTTAAGTTGCCGCTTGGTAAATCCTCTGGTAGGGGAAGACCGCCGTAAGAAATTCGCTTTAAAATAGCCACCGGGTGACCTGCGGCGGCGCACATGAGCTTAACTTGATGGCGCCTACCTTCGGTTAAGGTTAATTCCACATAGCCCTTATCAGGCCCTGATTTAACGATGGTAGCCTTAGCCGGGGCCGCTGGTTTGCCGCCGATGATAAGGTTACCAGAAGATAAAAGATCGGTAAAAGATTTATCGGGCTTTCCTATTACCTTAGCCCGGTAGACCTTGGGGACGAGCGACGAGGGGTGCATAAGTCTTGTGGCTAGTTCCCCATCGTTAGTTAAGATCAAAAGCCCTGAGACATCAAGGTCCAGGCGGCCTACCGGAAAGACCCTAACGCTTAAATGCAATAAAAAATCTCTAATGGTCGGTCGGCCCTGGGGGTCAGAGAGAGTGGTCACAAAGCCTTTGGGCTTATGGAACATGTAATAGGCCAAGGGCTGAGGGCTGGCTACGGTCTGGCCGTCAACGGTTACTGTGGAAGATTGGAGAGAGACCATCAAACCTTGGGAGGTGACAATTTGACCGTCGACCGCTACCCGGCCTTCTTTTATTAGCCGCTCGGCCCCCCGCCTTGAGGCTAGGCCGCAAGCGGCTATAATCTTATGAAGTCTTTGAGGCTTCAAGCTTTAAAACTTTCTTTTGGATAAGTATTGCAAAAGCCGTGCCCGATTAGTTTGTATCCTCGGGGTTTTTGGGCTGATCATCTTGGGAATCATCTGTTTCCCAGATATCGGGCTCACTATTTTGCTCTTCTTCGATGAGCCAAGGGGGAGGCTCTTTAATATGGTTATTAGGCCGACTAGTTCCCATGTGTTGGAAGTTTAGGCCAGCCTCTCGCGGAAAATCTCCTGGTGGGGCCATAGGAGCATGTTCGACCGAAGGCTGTCTTTCAAAGGATATATGCGAAGGTGGTTTTTTGGGCCCTGGCTTAAAGGTTGTTTTTGGTTTAAACGGAGTCTGACTTTGGCCTAAAAGTTCGCGCAAGACTCTAGGACTGTTAAAAGATCTACCGGCCTCAATTGAGGCCGCCCTTTGGAAAAAAGATTCGGCTAAGATTATAAAATCTTCGGGCCAGTTTAAGGGTTCTGGTAGTGGACTAAGATTATTTAAGCTGGCAATTAGACTTTCCGAGATAGGCTCGGTGCGCTTACCAGTAAGTTGCCCGCATTGGGGACACAAAAGGCCTCGGGCGGTTATATCTAAGTGCCAAGATGGGGCCTTAGTTTGACCGCACTTTCGGCAGCCCTGGAGGGAAGGACCAAAACCGGCCAATTCCAAGTAGCGCTTGGTAAAGGCCAAAGATACAATTCTAGCCCTAAGGGCCGGGGCTTGATAGTCGGAAATATTGGTAAGGGCGGCTAAGTGCCTCAATAGCAGATCAAATGACGGTTTAGCCGGGTTATCGGCGGCCTCAAAGGCCCTGACTAATTCTAAAGCCCAGGCGGCTAAGGTCCTAGCTATGGGGTCAAGGGGCAGGACCGGCGCCTTGGGGTTATGTTCCCCTCGTTCAACAAAGTTCACGCTCATGCCGGGCTTGAAGCGAAAATCAAACCAAGCCGCCGTCCCCGGGGTAAGCATGCCGCCGCCAAAGCGCCGGACGCTCTGCTTGGCGTTTTTGGCCACAGCGGTCACTAAGCCGCGCTCTCTGGTCAGAAAGACGATCGTATAGTCCGAGTCCCCGCGCAGGGTTTTCCAAAGCACAACGGCTGGCGTGTGCTCAGGCGGCGGGCGTCCAACGCGAGGATTGCGGACAGTCATATGAAGTCCTTAGTTTTAATTTGACTGAGCCGGTTTAAAAGCCGGTTGTATTTGGTCATGCGGCATTGCGGGCAGTTAAGGCGGCAAAAGCTCTCTTGGGCGGCCAATTTGGCTTGCTTTAGCCTCCTTGGTCCGCGCCAGATCTCCGAAAAAGACGCCTCACACAAATTACCCATGGCGTCTTCGGTAGGGTTCGAGCCTAAGCGGCCGCACAGCCAGACTGAGCCGTCAGCGGTGATAGCTACCGACAAGCTGTGGGCCAGACAAGGGAGACCATCGTTACCTTGGCCCATATTATCGGTCATGGCCGCAAGGTTAACTGAAAAACCTGGCCGGGAGAGGGCAGAAAGATTTTCTGGAAGAGCTTTTGAGACCAAATTTGGGCGATCGACTACCGGCCTAAGGTGGAGGTAGTCAGCTCCCATCTGGCTCAAAGTCTCAGTTAAGGCTATAAGGGAGTCGATTTGATCGTTTTGGTTAGTTAGAACGTATCCAAGGCCCAAGACCGGCTTAGGCTTTATGGTTGTGAGTGCGGCTAAATTATCTAAGACAGCCTGAAATCTGTCAGATCCTTTGATAAGCTTATATTGCTGGGCATTAGAAGCGTCAAGACTAATGCGTATCCACTGAAAGTTAGAATAAAATTGTTTGGATATACTACCCTTAAATAACTCGGCTCCATTGGTAATTAAGCCAACAGAAAGTTTTTGGGCTTTGGCGGTGAGAACAGCTTGTTTAAAAAGAGGCGAGATTGTTGGCTCCCCTCCGCCCTCAATGGTTACGCCTCTGGTTCCGCCATGAGCGAGATCGATAAAGAGATCCTTTAGACGGCTTATTTCTAAGTTATCCGGGCAGTTTTGGCGTAAAATGAGATCCGAACAAAAGTTACAAGAAAGGTTACACCGGCTAGTTAAGCTAAGTTCCACCGAGATTGGATACGTTTGGTCAGCGCCGGTAAGATTAGAGAAAAGCCCGGTTAACTTATGCGGGAATAGTAAGATCTTCTCTAAACCGATCTCTAGCGGCAAATCTGATGAAGGACCAAAGGGACCTAAAGAGCCTTGGGGGGCTGTGGGCCTATTTAACGGCATGAAACTTAAGTTATCTGCCTTTTTGGCGCTCTAACATGGTTCGGTAGTAGTGGTCAAGCTTATCAGTCAGTAAAACTAAGGCCTCTTCGGCCTGGCGCTTACCTAAGTTTAGCGATAACCAGATCTCAAATTCGTCCTCATCGCCATGGCGGCCAGGGTCTAAAAAGCTTGGGATAAACCTTAACTGAGAGCGATTTAATGACGCTCGATATGGTTTTTCGGCCTGGCGCAAAGTTTCGGCTAAGTTAGGGTAGAGCTCGATCAGACGCCACTTAAGGCTTCTTTTAAGTTCATTAGCTTCCGGGAGAATCGTAACTTCGGGGCGGCTTAAGAGCTCGTGGGCTAAAGACCAATCTTTTTCCACCGCATCGCCCTGGGCGTACATGAGAGCTAAACTGTAAGAGGCCTGGGCATCGCCTTTGGCGGCAGCGCTACTAAAGAGCTCAAAGGCTTTTAGGGGATCGCGCTCAACTAAGCTGCCTTCTAAGTATATCATGCCCAACAGCCGCTGAGCCGGGGCATAGCCGAGAGAGGCGGCTCTTTGGAAGTAGAGTACGGCTAACTCAGCATCATTGACGCGGTCCCCGCTGGAAAGGTAGAAGTGCTTACCCTGTTCAAATAAGAGCTCAGCCTGTACCTCGGGGGTATCAGCGGTCATGAAAGATCCATGGTCATTGGCTCCAGAGATTGGCGAGATTTTTCCAAGGCTTGGAGGCAGGGTGGTTTAGAGGAAGTTTTGAGCATGTCCGTAAGCTGCAATTAACTTATGATAGGGTTAGGATTTCGTAGCTCGAGCCAACCACGGCCACGGTGTGTTCGAATTGCGCCGAAAGGCTGCCGTCAGCCGTCACCACTGTCCAACCATCATTTAGGTACTCAACCTCATAGTTACCGGCGTTGATCATAGGTTCAATGGTAAAGACCATGCCGCTTTTTAGGCGGTAACCGGTTCCAGGCGATCCGTGGTGAGGAACATTTGGTAACTCATGAAATTTTATGCCCACACCGTGGCCGACAAAGGCCCGGACGACCGAAAAACCTTTGGCTTCAACGTAGGTCTGGATGGCGTGACCAATATCGCCTAACCTGGCGCCGGCTTTGACCTGTTCTATGCCTAACATCATAGACTTTTGGGTAGCCTGGCACAATTCAACCCCGACCTTAGGGACCTGGCCGACCATAAAGGTGCGGGCCGTATCGCCAAAAAAGCCATCTAAGATGGTGGTAACGTCAATTTTAACCAGATCGCCATCTTTAATGGTCATGGGGCCCGGTATGCCGTGGACGACCTGGTCATTTATAGAGATACAACTAGAGCCCGGGAAAGGCGGGGCGCCGCCGCCCCCTTTGTAGCCTAAAGTTGCAGCTTTAGCGCCATTTTTTTTGATAAAAACGGCGATTATCTTATCTAGTTCGGCGGTAGTTATCCCAGGTTTAAGATGGGTTTCGATTAGATCTAGGCAGCGGGAGGCCAGCTGGCCACTGCGGCGAATCTTATCTATCTGCTGAGTATTTTTCAGATAAATCACTGCTTTTTAGCGTTCCTTCCGGAGCTGTCGGCGTATTTTAATTTTGTCAAACACCGCCAGTGGGCCGGGCGACAATGATTAAGCGGGTGGCCTTGATGCCACTTAAGCGTTTACTCATGGCCACAAAATCAAAAGTGCCTGTCCCGCCAGGCTTTAGGTAGGTTGGGGCGACGTATGACTCCCCATAAGCTATGGGGTTGCCATTTTCGTCGTGGAGGGTACACGCTAAAATCACGCCGTGGAGGGGGCCGCTAGAATTGTTGACAACCGTTCCGGAGACAGATATGTGAGAGCCGCCGTGAAGGTATCGCCAGCTGTAATCGGTGACCTCGATATCTAGGCTACCAGAACCGGTCTCGGAAACGTCTTTGTCAGTTGGGTCTTGTTTTGAGCCCGGGACGGTGACTGTGCAGGCGGCTAATAAAAGGAACACGGCCAGACATATGGCCCAAAGCCCAGACCATGGGCTGATTTTAAGTCTCATCATGACCACCGCTTTTGGTGTTATAGTTTTAAGGGTTGAGACCGGAATAATTATAAAAATGACCCAGGTCTTGATAATTAATTATAGCCCAAGGCTTACCCTGATTCAAGGACGCCTATTGACTACTACTCTATGGGCAAGCCTTAAAATATCTGGTTGACCTTTGATTGTTGATTAAAAAGTACTCGTTTATCAATATATAAAAGCCTAAATTATTAAGTATATTAGAAAAGAAAAAACCGACCCTAAAGCAACTGGCCAGCAACATAAAATTACGCTTTTACCTGGGATTGACAATTTCTTCTTGCTTTTTCACTGGTCATGGAGTAATGTAATTTTATTACAGGTGCCTCAATGGCCTAACAGGGAACTCCCGTGTAAATCGGGGACGGACCCACCGCTGTAAACGGGTATTGGTTAGTATTGTCATAACCTATTGGATTATGACATAAAGTTACTGGTCTATGGACTGGGAAGACTATCTAACCGAACTGATCCGTAAGTCAGAAGACCTGCCTGAAATGATCGTTAATTTGTTCTGGGATAAAGAACAAGTTGGCTAGATCCGTCCTTAAATGGATAGAGAAGATTTTCGGGATAAAAAAATGGGTATCCTGGATTGCCGTAGCAATCCGGGATTTTTTTGCCTGAAACTAAAAATAGGCTTTATTTGCTACCTATATATAATTTAATTTAAGGATAGGAGGTGTAAAATGTAGAAAATACTAATTTCCCCCCGCCGTTGAAACTCGTCTTCTTTCACCTGACTACTTAATCACATCAGCCGGTCAGTTTGTGGTGTAATTTCTAGTATTAAGTAAATATTAATCTAGAAATCAAGGTAATTGGGCAGACATAACCAAATCTCACTTGTCAAACCTTGAATATTTATTAAATTTATCTTAAAAAACTAGGCCATGGACTTTAGCTGAGTAGCCAGGCTCAACGCGGCCAGTGCCATGCAGGCCGTAGGGTTCCCTTGACCGCAAGGTCGTTAATTTTCTATCTACAAGGAATTAACTTATGATTAAGTCTAGTTGTCAATTCTTAAAAGTTAGATGTTGGCATAAGCTGATGGGCATCACGCTTATCCTCCTAACTGCGTGGTTGGTTTTAGGGTTAATATCGACCGATATGATTATGGCTCAGGATCATCGGACTGGCTCGACCTTGGAAACGGTAGTTATATCGGCTACCCGTACCGAAGAGGCCGTTAGGGATCTGCCCATTAGCCCGGTAATTATCGACGAAGAAACCTTACGGGCCCATCCGGATAAGGATTTGGGTCAGCTGCTTGAAGACGCGGGCGTGACTGTCGATCGCCAGTTTGGTGATGGCGGCATGCCGGTCATTCGCGGCATGACCGGCGCTATCATCGGCACCGACACCAACTCAGACGTCTTGATGCTTTTTAATGGTCATCGCTTCGGTTCTGCCAACATGCTGCGCTATCCGAGCAAAAATATCGAGAGAATCGAAGTTATCCGTGGTCCGGCGGCCCTCCAGTATGGGTCATCGGCCTTAGGCGGCGTGATTAACATTATCACCAAAAAGGGCTCGGGTGAATTTTCCTCCATAATAAGAGCTGGTATTGGTTCTTACGGTCGGACCGACGCCGGTTTTCAGATAAGCGGCGAGTATGGAAAGGTCGATTATTCATTCGGCTATTACAATATGGAGCAAAGTGACCCCTTTGAAATTGGCGGTGGGGATATCTACCCTCATACCTATATCGGTCTTAAGGCCGAAGGCAGCTTTAATGTTGGCTATAACATTAACGAGCACCATCGCTTAGGCTTGATCTATAGCTACAACGAGATTCAGGACTATGGTTTCCCCGGAACTTTAACCAGCGCCAGACGACCGGTTGCGCCCAATAAAATGTTTGGCCATACTTATTTTCTAGATTTTAATTATTCTGGTGAAACCGAAAACAAACTTTGGCGCTGGAGCGCTAAATATTTCTTCGGCCATGATAAAACCATTATGGCCCAAAGCCCGTATTCCAACGACATCAAAGGGGCCCAGGCCCAAGTGACGGCTGATATTAGTCAGATTAACACTACCTTAACCTTGGGTTTCGATTGGACCAACTACGAGTTCCTAAGCTACCTCGCCGCAACGACCAATAAAGATTATGAGTATACCGAAATGGGCGGCTACTTAATCGGTAACGTCAAGTTTTTTGACGATCGGCTGATTTTTTCTGGTGGGGTTAGGTTAAACTACTATGAAAACAGCGCCTCCGAAAGAGGCGGCTTCCGTTTTAGTGATAACGTGATAACGCCGTCCGTGGGCGTGAGTTTTCAGGCCGTCGATTGGTTAAAGCTAAGGGCCAATTACGGACGCGGCTACCGGGCCCCGGCGGCCACAGAAATGTTTGGCGAAGGCAATGCCATGGTCGGTCGCTATTCCATCATGGGGCGGCCGCCGGCTACCGGCGTTTGGCAGGTCCCCAATCTAGACCTCAAACCCCAAGAAGTTAACTCTTATGAAATCGGTTTTGATGTCGAGCGAGATGGCTTCTTTGGCAGCTTAACGGCCTTTTATGCCGACTACGAAAACAAAATCGAACGCGAGGAGACTCAGCCCCCGGTTTGGCGAGGACCCGGAAATACCCAGTGGATTGGTCGGAAGGTTTACTTTCCCAACCCCCTCCAACCCACTACACCCTACGTCAGTTCCGCTCAGAACATAAATACTGGCTCAGCTAAGATCGCTGGTTTAGAATGGAATATCTCTTACGATCTAGGCTTCCTCTTTGATTGGGATTTTGTCTTAAAGCCTTACAGCCGGGGCACCTGGCTCTTTGTTAACGAGTACGTGGGCGGCGATTTTGACGGTCGCCAGATCTCCAAGACCCCCAACCTTTACATGTCCTACGGTATACTTTGGGATTCCATAAAATATGGTCTGATGATCGACGCTAATTTTATGACCAAAAGTAACCAGAGGACCTCGCAATTGACCAGCATGAGCACGGCACCTGAGTGGCAGCACGGCTGGACCACCGCTAACCTAAACGTCCGCAAGGTACTTTGGGACATTAATGATAAAAACAAGATATCGCTAATGGCTCAACTGACCAATGTCGCCGATGTTTACTACGAGTACACCCCCGGCTATCCTCTACCAGGCAGGGCTTTTTACCTAGGCTTAAGCTATACTTTTAACTAAATAGCCAAGCTGATTTTAGCTTAAAAAAAGCTTATAGCTAGCGGGCGTAAGCCCGCTAGCTATAAGCTATCAGGTTTTGGGTACTTTAAAAATAAGCGGGATTCTATGGGTGACTTAAATCAATCTCTGCCATTTATGGCTCAAAAGAGCGATAACCCCCTAGCTTTGGCCTTTAGCGAGCTCAAAGCCGGAGGCATGATGATGGATATGATGACCAGAAAATCCGGGCCGATCCCGGACTGGCCGTCATTTTGGGCCAAAAGGCGGCCTCAATTTTTTGGGGCCTATATAAATATCCCCTTTTGTCAATCTATCTGCGGCTTTTGCGGCTTCTATAAAGTTAGGCCCGAGCCAGATTTGCTTAAATCTTACCTTACGGCCTTAATTTCTGAGATCAGGCGCCAGGGCCACTTGGCAAGCGACTTGGACCTTAAGATTTCGGCCTTGTACTTAGGAGGCGGTACGCCTTCTATCCTTTCAGCCTCTGAGATTGAAAGGCTTTTTTCGGAGATTAAACTTCATCTGCCCCTAACAGATGATTGTGAAATCACTTTTGAAGCCAGGCTTAGTACCCTTGATGAGGAAAAACTTAAAGTTATCTTTGCTTCTTCGATTAATCGCCTGTCCATTGGCATCCAAAGTTTTGACACTTCTGTGCGAAGGGAAGCAGGGCGGAAAGATAGCCGAGAAGAGATCATAGAAAAACTGTCTCTTATTCGGGAGAACTTTTCCGGGCTTACGGTTATTGATCTTATTTATGGCCTCCCGGGCCAGAGCCTAGATATCTTTGCTAGCGATCTCGATTTGGCGGCCAGTTGTAAGGCTCACGGCGTGGCCTTTTACTTACTTAAAGCCGTACCAGGCTCGTTATGGCATAAAGATATTACTAGCGGCCTTAAGTCGCCCTTAGATGGTTTAGCTAAGCTTTCAGAGTATTACGCCTTGGCCGTCAAAAAACTTAGCACTCATGGCTTAGAGCGTAGTAGTAATAACCACTTTAGCCTGCCCTCTACCGACCGCAACCGCTATAACCGGCTCTCCATGGGGCGCTACTCTATCATGGCCTTCGGAGCTGGAGCCGGCGGCAACCACGAAGGCAGCCATTA
Organism: Deltaproteobacteria bacterium; assembly: GCA_031279155.1. GTDB lineage: Bacteria > Desulfobacterota > Desulfarculia > Adiutricales > Adiutricaceae > JAISWF01. The sequence continues at coordinate 9,797 of JAITJB010000010.1, forward strand.
CTATAATACCCGGCAGGTAAGTAGCTATATCGAGAAAATCGAGCAAAAACAAGATCCGGTAGCTCTCTTTCAGCCCTCTCAGCCTGACTATGAGATTCAAGATAAAATTTCGCGGCAGGTTCAGAGTGGGACGATTAACTTAGATAATATCGAGATTGAGAACGGCCAACGCCGGGATAACTTTGAGCGATATTTAGAGCAGTGGCAGAGCGCAGGTCTTCTCTATCAATCTGATGGCGGCTTAAGCCTGACTACGGCCGGCTACTTTTGGTCGCCCAATTTGGAATTTGCCCTCCGAAGTCTTTTTGACCCCAAAGCTTGAATCCAAAACTTGACTACACAGCTTGACCACAAGACGGTCTAATACCATGATTAATCACTCAAATGCTGAAAATTCCTTAGATTTATCCAATCCCAAGGTCGCCTTAATATCGCCTAATTCGTCTAGTTCGGCCAAAGGCTGGGCCATACGCGATCTCGTTATCATTGGCTTAATGGGGGCCCTAGCCAGGGCCTTGGGCCTGGTCTCGGTCTTTATCTTAGGCGGCATGAATCCCTTGAGCCTTACGGTCCGCGTGATGATCATTACCGTCATCTACATAGTCCTCCGCCATAAGGTCCGCCGCTTCGGGGTTTTGACTCTTGCCGTATTAGTTGGATCTTTGACTTCTTTTTTTATCATGGCCCAGGGCATTGTAACCTTACCTATCGTCCTATTGGGGGCCTTAATGGCCGAAGTTTTTATCGTCTATATTGGCCGGGAGCGATCGCTTGCCATTATCGTGGGCGTAGCTTTGATGTCGATTTTTGAGAGGGGAGCGGCCCTTATTTTTGTCTGGCTCAATTTTAGGGAAAACCTGGTCTTAATGGTCCCGGCCCTCTTTATGAGTACCCCGGGCATTTTAGGCGCCTTTCTGGGCTGTTTACTGGCCCCTGGTTTGGTTAAGGAATTAAGACATGCCGCCTTTATCAATAACTAAATCTAGCCAGGAGGGAAGTTTTTCCGGGGCCCCGCTTAAACTTCTTTTCTGCTTAGCCGGATCGATTTTAGCCCTATACCTAAACACCATACCGGCCTTGGCTTTTCTGGCTATTATTACTTCCATTAGAGCCCTTAGGCATTTAGATATTTTTCTTTTGATTAAGGTCTGGCTGGCCTTACTTATAATTCTTTTTATATGTCTAGCCGGCGTAGCCTGGCTACCCTCTCCCACGGTCTTTGCGGCTGTCCGGGGCGGACCAGGGCCGGGAGTTAAGGCCTTTATCGATTCTCTGCCCCCGGTAGGCGGTTTTCTAGCGGCCCATAAAACACTGTTTTTGATAGTCCTAGCTATCATGGCCGCCTATTTTGTTTACCTAGCCGTTAAGGGTTTGATAAAAAAAGATCTCTGGTATTTTGTCCAGGGATCTTTATTTTTAATATTTGCCGTCATGCTTTTGGCGACCATTTTAGCCATGGCTCTTAGCCTAAGTAGTTTATCGATGCCCAGGGGCTGGTCGGCCTTAGGCCGCTCGCTAGTTTATTCGGTCATGCCGGCCCTTAGGATGATGATTTCGGCTAACTTAGCTCTGGTTTTGGTCTTAACTACGCCTTCGGCCTCGCTCTCAAGGCTTTTGGCCACCATAATTAAGGCCGATTGGCTCTTCATTCCTCTGACCGTGGTCTTAAGGTTTTTGGCGGCCTTTTTGGCCCAATTAGGCTTAGTTCGGGAGGCTCTCTTAGTTAGGACCAGGCGTTTACTTATCCTAACGGCCATCTGTCATCCGGCTATCTTATGGCGAGGCCTGATTGTGCCCATGACCTTTCAGACCCTTAAAACCGCCGATCAATTGGCTATCTCCTTAGAGATGAAAGGCTTAACCCGAAAGGCCTTGTTTTGGCCTAGGCCCAAGCTTTTTACCAAGAGCGACGTGGGGGCCATAGTAACCGCTCTCATAGTTTTGGCCGTATCCATTACCCTGCGTTCGCCAAGGGTTTTGGCCTTCTTAAGTCAGAAGGTATCATTTTGACCTTATTAAATATTAATAATCTCACTCTCCGTTATCCCATAGCCGATTGTCCCGCTATCTCTGATTTGGACTTTTCGGTGGATGCTGGTCAAACCGTCTACTTAACTGGCCCTAGCGGAAGCGGCAAGACCTCCCTCTTACGAGCATTAAATGGTCTGGCCTGGAGCCAGTTTGGGGCTAAAATTACCGGTGATATTAATTTTAAAGGCCAAGCCTTATATGGCCGCAGCTTAAGAGATATCGCCCAGCACATTAGGACTCTTTTTCAAGAGCCCGACAGCCAATTTTTTGCCTTAACTTGCCGCGATGATTTTTTACTGACCATGGAATGTAATTTGATGGATAAAGATAAGGCCTTAGATCTTTACGCTTACTGGGCCAAAAAGCTATCTTTGGAGCACTTAGGCGATCGCCCGGTGCACTTACTTTCTAGCGGGGAAAAACAAAAAGCTGTCCTCATGGTCTTATTGGCCTTATCGCCCTCGCTCATCCTCCTTGACGAGCCCACAGCCAACTTAGATGAGGAGTCGGTTAAGGAACTAGCCAGGTGTCTTTTTGAGATAAGAAAGGCCGGGGTAGCCGTTATTGTCTCCGATCACCGGCGCTCGTGGTTGGGGCCCTTTGTCGATAAGGCCGTGGTCTTACAAAAGGGAGCTTTAGCTTACATAGGTCCCTTAGAAGAATTAAATAAGTTTGAGGTAGCTGAAAAACTAGGTTTGCGCCGAGAGATAAAAGAAACCAAAATTTTAACTGAGCCCGTCGATATGGGCGCAGCCGTAGTTAAAGCCAAAAATCTAGGCTTTAGTTATAAGGGCGGGCCAGAATTATTTAAAGATTTTAACTTAAACCTCCCGGCAGGTAAGGTCACGGCCATAACCGGTCCTAATGGCTCGGGGAAAACCACCATCATGCGCCTTATCGCCGGCTTACTAAAAGCTAAAAGCGGCGGCGTCTATTTTAAAGACAAACTCGTTTCCCGTAGATATAGGCTAGCTCAAAGTAGTTTGGCCCTCCAAAACGCCGATCACCAGTTGGTCATGAGTAGCGTAGCTTCTGAACTTACAGCTGCAGCGCCCGATCGCTTTAGCTTATCTGATAGCGTAACAGCCGAACTTAAACTCTGGGATCTAGCCGGCTTAGAAGAGCGCCATCCCCAATCGCTCTCAGGAGGCGAGCGCCAAAGGCTGGTCTTAGCCTGCGCTATGGCCAGAAAGTCTAAGGTTTTGATTTTAGATGAGCCCTCAAGCGGCCTCGATAACCATAACTTAAATCTCTTAGCCCGTAACCTAAAAAAGTACATCGGAGAAGAGACGACGGCCCTCTTAATCACCCACGATCGGGATTTAATCGACTTGGCGGCTGACTATGAAAGAAAGCTTTAAGCTTTACCGTTAGCACCACCTAGGCCAGTTATCAAAAAGCCCACTTGAAAACCAGATAGTTTAGGCGAGGAAAGAAAATATGAAAACTCTAGTTGCTTATTCATCTATAACCGGTAATACCAAAAAAATAGCTGAAGTTATTACCCAAGCTATTGGAGAGGGTGCTCATCTTGAGGACATACTCCAAAAGCCTGAGACCGATTTATATGACTTAATTATTTTAGGCTTTTGGATCGACCGGGCCAGAGTCAACCAGGACATGGCCGAATTTATGAGTCAAATTAAAGATAAGTATTTAGCCTTCTTCTTCACTCAGGTCGGTTGGCCCTACGGGCCAACGGCCAAACGGATCATAGCTCAAACGAGCCAAAAGCTGGTTGAAAGTAACAATATTTTGTTGGGAGATTTTCACTGCCAAGGCCGGATGAATCCGGCCATAATCAAGATGGCCAGGCGTCTGCCAGTAACTCACCCACGGGGCGGGTATAGTCTAGCTAGAGCCGCTCTTTTGGCTGAATCACAGCTTCATCCTGATTTAGAAGATCTAAAATTAGCCGGTGAGTTTGCCGGTAAGGTTGTGGCCAAATATCGTAGCCAGATTTCAAACTAGTTTTTTAGAAGCTATTTTTAGGAGCCAATCATGGATATTAATGAAAGAAGAGCCAAGGTCAGTGAATGCCTAAATCAAGGCCATTTTATCATTGGAATAGTTGCCAAGCGCCTCAACTTAACCGATCTGGAAGTCTTGGAAGTCATGCCGCCAGAGATGAGCCGAGAAATTCCGGTAGATGATTTTTTTAGCCTCTGGACAACTCTAACCACCTGGGAGAACGCTCTATTTTTAGCCCAGAGTTCGGCGGCCATTGTCGAGGTAGAAGGTAAATTACCCCAAGGTCAGATGGGCCGTGGGATGTTTAACCTCCACGACAAAAGCCTCCCCTTAGGCGGTCATTTAGAGGTCGATAAGATCGTAAAAATCTGCTTAATAGCTAAAAATCTCGATTCCCACGATAGTTTGGGCGTGCACTTCTTTACCAAAGACGGATCCACTGGCTTTGCGGTTTACGCTGGCCGGGGAGAGGGTAGGAAGATTATTCCGGATATTAGAGAGAGCTACAAAGCCTTGTGGGCCAAGTATACGGTCCTCTAAAATTGCAGCTAGCCTAGCGGGATCTTCAACTTGATATTATGAGGCTAGCTTAGATCGGTTTTGTTTAAGTAAGCTAGGCTAAAAAAAGCATAAGCGCCTAAGGCTAAGCCTTAGGCGCTTAAACTAATAGCCTAGCATAAAGTTAACTAGTCAGATTCCAAGATCTCAAGCCTTTCGATGGCGTTAGGCTCCTCATGTCTGGCGGCTAATCGATACCACCTAATGGCTTCATCTAAGTCTTGGCTAACGCCCAATCCATCTTCGTAC
>JAITJB010000272.1 GCA_031279155.1 Deltaproteobacteria bacterium
ATATTTCATTACTGCCCTGGAGGGGGGTAAGGCGTCAGAAAATTTCCTAAAAATGATTGGTAGTTAGCCTGCGATCTATGACCGTAATTTTGAAAGCTAGGCCAAATACAGGCCTATGAAACCGGAGCATAGGATCCGGACATTGCCGCTTTTTTTTAGGCATCCATCGACTATCTTGCGGGAAGGACGGGCATAAGGCGCAAGATTGAGCCTTATGCCCAAATGGGCGCTCAATGACGCCCCCCGGGTTACCTTGATGGAACGGTTCCAGGCGGCTTTTGCCCCAGCGGGCGCCAAAGCCTCACCATTTTTTTGGCTAGGCTTTTGGACCAATAAGCAAGTATCATAGTATCATGGACCCGGCGTGTGTGTGCCGCCTGCCCCCTCAGTCTTTGTAGGGTTCCAAACGGCTGGAAAATTGAGGTTCTAATCTCACTTTTTGTAAAAACCGTATCCGAGCGTGATCGCAATAAGGACAGAATCTTTTCGCCCGCCTGTATTGGCTTTATTTGACGCGTTTTGCCCCGATTTCACGCAGCCTTGCTTTTACGGGAGCCTTCCACAGCTCGCTTTTGCTGGTTATATTCTTGTTCAGACTTTTTAGAGCTTTTTGACTGTCTTGTTCCAAAATAGCTTCGATTTGCCCGATCAACTGTTTCTTATCGGGAATGTAAAATGTGTATTTCGATGCGAAGATTTGATTTTCCAAGCCGCCAGAGGCATATTCGGCCACAATCTCGTCTTTGTCGGCGCAGAGTATAATGCCGATGGGAGGGCTGTCGTCCGGCGCGTTTACTTCGGTCTTGTAATAATTTACCTACACGTTCATTTGCCCGGCGTTTTCCAAGCGGAATTTGCCGATTTTAAGGTCGATCAGATCATAGGCTTTTAAGATTTTGTTATAGAAAACAGCATCGACAAAGTGGTCAATATTGTTGATTGTGACGCGATGCTGTGTTCCGACGATCATATTACCCCGCCCAAGTTCCAGCATAAAGTCCTTAATGCGTTAAACGATCCCTTTCTCAAGATCGCTCTCTTTGCTTGGCTCATCATCCGGCAAGCCGAGAAATTCGAGTACATAGGGATTTCTGATTATATCTTCGGGCTTTTCAATGATTTGTCCCTTTTTCGAAAAGTTCCAACACCCTTTCGTAAAAATTTCTCGCATCTTTATCGGAAACCGCTAATTACGTTCGGACAATCCTTTATGATTGTCCGCTTCTTTTCTGTCGGCAATCACTTTTCCGATCCACCAATAGGAGCGCAGAAGTTCTTTTTTGCAATAGAACAAGGCAGACAATCGTCTGCGGGGATTGTCCGCCTTGTGACGGTTCACTTTCTATTCTCCCGGTTTCGTGGTCATCAAAGGTTAGAGAAAGGGGGATGATCATGTTGCAGCTGTTGGCGTTAACGCCCTAGTACACGCCGCCTCGGTCGGAAACCTCCCGGACCCGGAACGGGACATACACCGTAACGCTCTCAGTGGTGAGCGTCATAAGCGCGTCGATCTTCCTCACGCCGTAGGGGAGCGCGGCTTTCAGGCAGAGGGGCTTAAATGACGCTTCAAAATGGGCAAACTTTTTGAGGCGCTTTCGCCCATGTCAATTTTTTTACTTTTTAAATGTAATTAACTTACAAATGACTAGGCAGGACAAAGGCTAAAACTTAATATTCTCCATAGACGAGCAGTCCACGTTGCGACTCGGTCAAATCTCAAACTGCCGAGCTCAAAAAATAAACGTCCTGTCCCACTAAGGAGGATTTCTAAGATGAACGGTGCTACTCAAACGGTCGATTCGATCGTCATTAAGTCCGAAGCCAAAGCCTGGACCCTTTTTGGCGTTCCCTGGTTTTATTTTGTCATTTTCAGTGCCGTGGTTGTCGGCGCTACTTTTTTGAACAAGCTCCCCGGCGGCATGATCGGGGCCTTTCCCCTGATGATCGTCTTGGGGGTGTTTTTTAACCTTATCGGTGAGAAGACTCCCTTTGTCAACACCTTCTTAGGCGGTGGGGCCATTATCGTCATCTTCGGTTCGGCAGCTTTGGCCACCTTTCATTGGCTCCCCGAAAAGTCCATTGATAATATGACCCTTTTTATGAAGGGCGGGGGATTTTTGGATTTCTACATCGCCTCCTTAATTACCGGTTCCATCATGGGCATGAACCGCAGGCTCCTTATTAAAGCGGCTCTGAGGTATTTACCGGTTATCTTAGGCGGCGTGGTTCTAGCTATCGGCCTTGGCGGCCTGGTGGGCGTACTGACCGGCTACGGGGCTAAGCAAGCGATATTTTTCATAACTATCCCCATCATGGGTGGCGGAATGGGCGCCGGTGCGGTACCATTAGCTAAGATCTTTGGCGAGAGCTTAGGTACTGATCCTGCCAGCATGCTCTCCTTAATGGTCCCGGCTGTGGCCCTAGGTAACGCCCTAGCCATCGTCTGCGGCGGCCTACTTAATAAATTAGGTCAAGTCCGCCGGAAACTCAGCGGTGACGGCCAGCTCATGCTCATTGACGACGGCAAAGCCGATGCTGAAATAGAGATGGAGAAGGCCTTTAAGACTAAATGTGATTCCCTCGATCTCACCCAAATGGGCTCAGGCCTACTTATCGCCACCACCTTCTTTAGCTTAGGCTGCTTACTAAATCTGATCTTCCCGGCCATTCACAGCTACGCTTGGATGATCCTCTCGGTTGCCGTAATTAAAGCTCTAGGCCTGTTTAATCAGAGGCTTGAAATCTGCTGCCACCAGTGGTTCCAGTTTGTGGTCAAAAACTTAACCGGCGTCCTTTTGGTGGGTATCGGCGTAGCCTATACTAACCTTAACGAAGTTGCCGCCGCCTTTACGGCTCAGTACTTACTACTGGTCACCGTCACCGTCTTGGGCGCTATCATCGGCGCGGCCACTATCGGCCGCTTGGTAGGCTTCTTCCCCATCGAGTCGGCTATTACCGGCGGACTTTGCATGGCTAACATGGGCGGCACCGGCGATGTGGCCGTGCTCTCAGCCGCTAAGCGTATGGAGTTAATGCCTTTTGCCCAGATATCGTCAAGGATCGGCGGGGCCTTCATGCTGATTCTATCTAGCATAATACTCCAGTTTTTTGCCTAAAAATTTCGAGTTAATCTTGGCCCGGGCGCTGCCCGGGCCAAATAAAAATCCCATCCAATAAATGGATGAATATAGGAGAATATAAATGGATTACGCAACTCTAGCCGTGGAAAAACACCGCCAGTGGAGGGGTAAATTAGAGACAGTCCCCAAGATGCCCATCAATAGCAAGGAAGATCTTTCTGTGGCCTATACCCCTGGCGTGGCCCAGCCTTGTTTGGAAATCCAAAAGGACGTTAAGCTCAGCTATGAGCTAACTGGCCGCTGGAACACCGTGGCCGTGGTGACCGATGGTACCGCTGTCTTAGGCTTAGGCGACATCGGGCCCGAAGCCGCCATGCCGGTCATGGAAGGTAAATGCGTTCTCTTTAAGGCCTTCGGCGGCGTTGACGCTGTGCCTCTATGCATCCGCTCCAAAGAAGTTAAAGACATCGTAGATACGGTAGCTTTGTTAGCCGGTAGTTTTGGCGGCATTAACTTAGAGGACATCTCCGCTCCCCGCTGCTTTGAGATCGAGCGTCAGCTCAAAGAGCGCTGCGACATCCCCATCTTCCATGACGATCAGCACGGCACCGCCGTTGTCACCTTAGCCGCCCTGATGAACGCCTTAAAGGTCGTCGGAAAAGATCTCTCTAAGGTAAGCGTCGTCACCCTCGGCGCCGGCGCCGCTGGTGTGGCCATCATTAAACTACTCATGGCTATGGGGCTCAAGGACGTGGTCATGTGCGACCGTCAGGGAGCTATCTACGAGGGCCGCTCGGGCTTAAACCCGGAAAAAGTTCTCATGGCTTCTATCTCCAACAAGGCTAAGAAAAAGGGCTCGCTAGCTGAGGTCTTAAAGGGCGCTGACGTCTTTATCGGCGTCTCTTCTCCTGGCACGGTGACCACGGAGATGGTTAAATCCATGGCTCCAAAGGCTATCCTCTTTCCCATGGCTAACCCCACCCCGGAAATCCTCCCGAATTTGGCCTTAGAGGGCGGGGCGGCTGTTGTCGGCACTGGCCGCAGCGATTTCCCCAACCAGATCAATAACGTCTTAGCTTTCCCGGGCATCTTCCGCGGGGTCTTTGACGTCATGGCTAGCGACATTAACGATGAGATGAAGATCGCCGCCGCCAAGGCCATCGCCTCATTAGTGACCGATAGCGATCTTAGGTCCGATAACATCATTCCGGCGGCCTTTGACCCCCGGGTTAGGACGGCTGTGGCTGGCGCTGTGGCTAAGGCGGCCATTGAGACCGGCGTTGCCCGTAAGCCCATTGCTTAATATTGATTTCTAAACAATAACCAAGCTTAAGACTAACAATTGGAATAAAAAAAACCGCTGGCCATCCTGCGGTTTTTTTTATTCAGTTTTCTTAAGATGGCGTTCTATGCCAAAAAAAGTGAGCCTAAGATAAACTTTCTTTTTAATATACCCTCTGTCCTGAGACCCAAACCGATCTGACCACCGGGCGCCCGGACATTATGGTAACTCTTACCACATCGGCTCGTAAGCCCGGCTCTAATCTACCGCGATCGGTTAGTTTAGCGAGAGAGGCCGGGTTTTCAGTTACGGTTTTAAAGGCCTCCCAAAAGTCATAATCGCAGTCGCGCGAGAGCTTAAAAGCCCCGCTCAGTAAGCTTGAGGGCACGTAGTCACTAGAGAGATAGCTTAAATAACCAGATTTAGCCACCTCCAAGGTGGTGACGTTTCCTGAGTGTGAGGCGCCCCTAACCAAGTTGGGGGCGCCCATGGCTACGGCTAAGCCGCTCTCATAGGCCGCCTTGGTGGCTTCCATGGTGGTCGGAAATTCTGAGATAACGGCGCCGTTTTCGAGGGCCCAGGTTATATGCTCAGTTAAGGTGTCGTCGTGGCTAGCTAAGGGGACGCTATGGGCGCCTGCGAAGTTCGAGACTTTTTTTAAGTGCACGTCGGCGTAGCGGTCGCGGTTAGAGCGGATTTTGTTGGTTAGAATTTCCAGCTCGCTATCAGAACTTTTGTTTTGGTAATACATCCTGTAGCTTTCCAGGCTCCGCCACTGGCGCTGACCAGGCGTATGATCCATTATTGAGATTAACCCCACTTTAGGATGAAAACAGACCGTATCAAAAATCTGGCTCATTTCGGGATCGCTTATCTCGCACCTTAAGTGGATTCGGTGATCGGCCCTGAGATATTGTTCCGTCTCCTTTAAGGCCGTAAGAGAGAGATCTAAGAGAACGTGTCGGCCCTTATCGACCGATTCGCCCACGCAGATGGAATCGTAAACCGTGGTAATGCCAGATCCAATAAGCTGAGCGTCGTGGGCTAAAATGGCCGCTCCCGGCTCTGGCCAGTAGATGCCCGGCCTGGGCAGAAGGTGCTTTTCCATATTGTCGGTATGGAGCTCAACTAAGCCTGGGATCAAAAAATCCTCTTCTAAGTCCAGGCTGCCAGGCGGGACCGAACCATTTCCGATGTTTTTAATGAGCCCATCTTCCATGACCAGGTGACCCTTTTTAAGGCCGTCTGGCGTCAGAACCATAGCCCGGGCTAAGATTGTCTCAGGCCCGAGAGAGTTTTGGGCCTTATTTTTCATAGATTTTTCTCCAAAATCCCCAAAAACCTTGGGTTTTTTTACTAGCTAGCTTGACGAGGAGGCGAGAGGCGGATCTGGCTATCGGCCACGCGGTTTAGAAAGTCCAGATCGTGGAAGACCCCGACGATGGCCGAGCCTCTTTCTTTGGCTTCTATGATAAGACTACAGACGCTATCTCGGTTTTTGGCGTCTAGTGAGGCCGTAGGCTCATCTAAAAGAAGGATGGGCCAGGCTTTGACAAAGACGCGGGCTAAGTTTACCCTCTGCTTTTCGCCGCCAGAAAAGGTAGCCGGCGGGAGCGACCAGAGTTTTTTGGGGATCCTTAAGCGATCTAATATTTCCCCGGCAGCCTTATGGGATCTATCTTGGCTCCAACCTACGGTTAAAAGGGGCTCGCTGACAATATCTAAGGTAGCTACCCTCGGGATGACCCTTAAAAACTGGCTGACATAGCCAATTGTCTGAACCCGAATAGCCAAAATAAGCCGATCTGAGGCTTTAGATAAGGTTACGACAGAGTCTTCATGCTTTAAGATGACATCTCCTGAGCTTAAGCGGTAGTTACCGTAGAGGCACCTTAAAAGAGAGGATTTGCCAGATCCCGAAGGCCCGGTTAAGCCTAGGCATTCTTTGGGGCCCACGCTCAGATCGACGCCATCTAAGGCTTTAAGCTGGGCCGGGCCGCTTAGATGCAAGGTAAAGGTCTTACTGAGGCCTAAGGCGGCTAGAGACTGCTTGGGGGCTAGAGCTTTTAGAGCTTGAGCTTGCTCTTGTTCTTGTTCTCGCTCTCGCTCTCGTTCTCGCTCTCGCTCTTGCTTTGGCTTTTGATTTTGGCCGTTCATTTTTTTAAACTTCTAGGGTTGAAGAAACTAAGAGTTGGGTGTAGGGCTGTTGGGGATCGTCTAAGACCCGGTCGGTTAAGCCGCTTTCGATAATGCGCCCGTCTTTCATGACCATGAGCCTCTGGCTTAAGAGCCTGGCCACGCCTAGATCGTGGGTAACTAATATGGCCGATAAGCCTAAGTCGGCTTGGAGGCGCCTTAGGAGATCTAAGAGCCTAGCCTGGACCGATACGTCTAAGCCGCCGGTGGGCTCATCTAAGAAGACGAGCTTGGGCTCGGTAACTAGGTTTTTGGCGATTTGGAGGCGCTGGCGCATGCCGCCGGAATAGTTTTCCGGCTTTTCATCAAGTCTTGAGGCGCTAATTTCAACTTTCTCTAACCACTTAATGGCTTTGGCCCGGGCCCGGTGGTAGCTTCTCTCGCCGCCAGATAAAAGCCTTTCGGCTATATTGGCCCCGGCGCTGACGTTTAAGTTTAGCCCGTTAACCGGGTTTTGGTGGACAAACCCAAGTTCGCTTCTAGATATAGCCCGGCGTTTGGCTTCGCTTATGGCGTGAATATCTATTTGGTCGCCGCAGGCCATACTATAGAGAACGCTCCCGCAATCAGGCTTAAGTCTTCCGGATAGGAGATTTAAGACGGTCGTCTTCCCGCTCCCTGATTCTCCCACCAAGCCTAAAATCTCTGAGGGGTAGACCTCAAGATCTACGCCTAGGCAGCCAACTTGGGAGCCGTAGTTTTTGGTTAGGTTTTGGGCTTTTAGAATACTTTTTTCATTCATTTTTGTTCCCCGCCCGACTTTTCCCTCATCTTTTGGCAGTGGTCGGTATCAGAGCAGACCATCAGGCGGCCCCCCTTATCGTCAATAACAATTTCATCTAAGTAAGAATCAACCGAGCCGCACAGGGCGCAGCCGCCGACAAAATCTTGGATCCTAAAGGGGTAATCCTCAAAGTCAAAGGGCGCAACTTTTGTGTAGGGCGGGACGGCGTAGAGCCTGCGCTCCCGACCAGCCCCAAAGAGATGGAGGGCCTTAGACATATTGAGCTTTGGGTTATCGAAGCGCGGTATAGGCGAGGGGCTCATGGCGTACCGCTCGTTAACTAAGCTAGGGTAATCAAAGCTTATGGCGATTTCTTTGTGGACGGAGATATCCTCGTAGAGTTTTAGATACATTAGCCCGTATTCTTTGAGGGCGTGGAGGGTCGAGGTTTCGCTCTCGCGCGGCTCTAACGGCCTTAAGGGTTCGGGGAGAGGCACCTGGTAGACCATTATCTGATCGTCTGTTAAGCGGTCTTCGGGGATGCGGTGGCGAGTCTGAATAATCGACGCCTCTTTGGTAATGGTTGTCGTCTTAACTTTAGCCGTCTTAGCAAAAAAAGCCCGGATGCTTACGGCGTTGGTGGTATCGTCAGAACCTTGATCGATAACCTTAAGGACGTCATTTGGACCGATTAGGGAGGCCGTCACCTGGATGCCGCCAGTCCCCCAACCATAGGGCATGGGCATCTCGCGGCCCGAGAAGGGCACTTGCGATCCCGGAACGGCTACGGCCTTAAGTAAGCCCCTTCTGATCTCCCGCTTGGTGTCCTCATCGAGATAGGCGTAGTTAAGGCGCCTAAATTTGGAGGGGAGATTAAGAGGGTTAGGGGCCTCTTTGGGGGCCTGGTCAGTAAATTTTATGATTTTAGAATTCATACGATTTCTTTTTTTAAATTGGCTTCTCGCTTAGATTTCCGGATGTATTTGAGCATTTCCAGCTCGGCTTGAAAGTCCACGTGGTGGGGAAGCTTTAAGTGGGAAACAAAGCCTGAGGCCTCAACGTTATCGCCGTGACTTATGACAAATT
>JAITJB010000098.1 GCA_031279155.1 Deltaproteobacteria bacterium
CCATCACCAATTTGGTGTAGGTTTCTGTATCAATCGTAGAAAGGCTAGGCAGCGGCAGTTTAAGAGCTTCTAAGAGCCTTAAGTTATCAGGCCGCCTTATGTCATTGGTGCTACAAACAGTAACATGAGCAACTCGTCGCCACAAGAGCCTTTTTAAAGCCACAGCGCTGGAGATAGAATCTGGATCAGCGCTGATGATTACCAAAACCTTGTCATCGCGATTGAAGTGGCGCACGATGGCGGGAATCCTACTGGTCGCGTGCTTGGCGTTTACGGCCAGTGTACTATCGGTCATTAAATTCCCCAAACAAACCCCTCGCCAAGGCTACAGGGCGATTAACTGACTGGAGCCATCTCAGCCAACTTTTCCACCAGCTCTCTGGCCCCTTCGGTCAACTTGGTGGGCAGGGTCACCTTAACGGTCACATATAGATCGCCAGTTTTTTTGCCCGACGTAATCCCCTGACCCTTGAGCCTAAATTTAGCCCCATTTTGCGTCATGGCCGGTATCTTAAGTGTGGCATGACCAGAAGGGGTCGGAACCTTTACTGAGCCGCCTAAAAGCGCGTCGTAGAGGCTCACATCTTTTTCCATAAGTAGGTTTAGACCATCACGGGTAAAAACTTCGTGAGGTAAAACGTGAATAACGAAGTTTAAATCACCAGGCGCGCCGCCGTTTTGGCCCGGCCAGCCCTTGCCGCGTAGGCGGATTTTCTGGCCATCAGACACCCCTGGTGGAATGCGCAGCTTTATGCCCTGCTTGGCCAGGACGCTCCCTTGACCGCGACAAGCCTGGCACTGCCCAACCCCGCCGCCCTGGGACACTAAGCCCTGGCCGCCGCACTGTTGGCACTGCTGAGGTAAATCTAGCCTTAAGGTCATCTCTTGACCGTTAACGGCATCTAAAAATGGTATATTTAGCTCACGAACGACGTCAGCGCCCTTTTTCTGGACAGCTCGGCCACCAAAATCACCAAAAGAAGAACTAAAGTCAACTTGGTCGCCGCCAAAGGCAAAACTGTTCTTCCTGCGGCTAGATCTTGGTTTGGAACCGCCGCCAAAAAGATCGGCGAACAAATCGTCCCAACGGAAATCAGAAAAATCAAAATTACCTGTCTGATACCCGGCCCCGCCGAAGCCTTTCTCAAAGAAAGCTTCTTTGCCCAGGTTATCATACTCAGACTTCTTAGCCGGATCTGAGAGAATGTCGTAGGCCATCGACAGTTCTTTAAACTTCTCCTCAGCCCCCTTATCGCCCGGATTTACATCGGGATGGTACTTGCGGGCCAGATTGCGATAGGCCTTCTTAATGGTATCTTGGTTGGCTTTTTTATCCACACCAAGAGTTTTATAGGGATCCAAACTCATTTTTATTCGTCCCCGCGCCAAATCCGGAACTGACCGGACTTATAATATTTGGCGGACTCCTTTCTATTCGTCCTTACTTTTTTCTTACCAATTTTAATATTTTTTCTACTTAAACATAATTTAAGTTTAAATAAGAAATTTCAAAAACTTTTCAGACACTTGAGCACCGTGGACACCGAGTTGTCCAGGGTCCAATGATTATATCTAATAGTAATTCTTTTTTTTTATTAGTCAACCTCACCGGTGAGGTTTTTCCGGTCAACCTCAAAAATCACCGGGATTTCTTGGGCCAGAAAAGCTAAAGGCGCCTTTATACCTAAGGTCGGCCTTTAACTTTTCGCTCAATATGGCCAGTAGCCAACCTCCGTTCGTTAACGGCCTTAAGAACGCTCCAGATAGTAACCGCGACAATAACCGTAATCGCGCCAAAGACAGCGAATTTACCAGGGCGCTCTCCTGTCCCCAAATATACCCAAATGGGACATAATACTGGCTCCAACATGGTCACCAAAACTAGATCCATCGAGGTGACTTTGGGGACGGCCATGGTATAGAAGAAATACGGAAGCCCCATCTGAAAGACGCCCATGGCCACGATGGCTAAGACCCCAACCGCCGAAGGACGAGCAAAAACCAAAAAGGGCAGCCCCACCAGGAAGGTTAAGTAGTTGCCCAAGATCATGGCCTTAGCCGGGCTATTATCTTTAATGCTCCTTAAGAGCATGGCCTGGATGCCGAAGAAAAAGCCGCTTATAAGGCCTAAGATGTTACCTAAGACGCCTTCGGTCGATAGACCGTCCAAAAAAAAGAGGACCACGCCACCGAAGATTATAGTCAGAAATAAAAAATCGCGTCCGCTAGTCCGCTCGCGCAAAAACAAAGGGGCAATGATAGCCACCCATATGGGAGCGGTGTACTGTAAGACGATGACGTTGGCGGCGGCTGTGAGCTTCATAGCCGAGATGAAGGTAATTGATAAGATAGCCAGGCAAGAGCCTGTCAGCCAATGATACTTGGTCAGGCCCTTAAGTGAGAAACCGTCGGGATGTAGGATACTGATGGTTATGGCCGCTAAAAAGCCTCTAGCCGAGGCCAGGGCCATGGGCGAGCAATCGATGACTTTAACAAGAATGCCGGAGGCGCTCCAAAGGGAAGCGACCAAAACCAAGAGCAAAAGAGCCGCTGATTTGGATTTCATGGCTGCTCCCTAAGAGGCAGGCTTAAAGAAAACATAGCTAAGCTGAGGCGCCGTAAGCGACCGGGCTTGGCTATAGAGCTTGAACTCTTTGGGCCCGATAGGCCCAAAGGATTTCTT
>JAITJB010000314.1 GCA_031279155.1 Deltaproteobacteria bacterium
GCCACCGGCTCATAACCGGTAGGTTCCAGGTTCAAATCCTGGTGGGCCCACCATTTTAAGTCTTTTGTTAGCCGTTAATTCTTGTTAACGGCTTTTTTTAATTTATTACCCATTTTTAAGCTACATTTGTCTCGGGCCTGGTGTTTGACGAGGGGCTATTTTTGTGTTAAAACATATACCACTGGCTTTCGGGGCTGAGGCCCCCTCAATGACGAAGCTAGGTAATGAGCCAGATAATGAGCTAGCTAATAGGCTAGAAGCCTCAAGGGGAAAATCTAAGGAAAACATGAAGCTCAGAGCCCCTATTATACAGGACCTTGTCCCGGGCCGTCACCGTTTTGTAACGGTAGAGCCCCGAGCCGAAAAACACACTAATACCAGATTTAAACTCAAAGCCTCTTGAATACCAAGAGGTTTTCGATTTTTGGGCCTAAAAAATCTAGCCGCCCCCAAATAACCAAACATGATAGTTAACGATTTTTTAAATATCATTGGAAAGCTAGCCCCACCGGACTTGGCGGCTGATTGGGACAACTGCGGTCTCCAAGTAGGCGATCCCGATAGAGTCGTCACCCATGTAGCTATGGCCTTAGACGCCGCCTCCCATACCGTCCAAAAGGCCTTAGACATAGGCTGCCAGTTACTTATCACCCACCACCCCATGATTTTTCGGCCCATAAAGCGGCTCAGCCCCCAAGACCCTACATGCGCCCCGGTCTTTTTAGCCGCTTCCAAAAATCTCGCCGTCATAAGCGCCCACACCAACTGGGACGCGGTGGGCGTAGCTCAGGCTTTAGCCTCTAAGCTAGAACTTGTGGCCCTAAGCCCCTTAGAAGACGTTGGCGCCCCTTTTTCTAAACTGGTCGTCTTTGTCCCGCCCGAGCACGCAAAAAAGGTCCGCCTGGCCGCCTTTGAGGCCGGGGCCGGCCAGATTGGCGATTACCCTGAGTGTTTTTTCCAATCTTCCGGGCTAGGCGGTTTTTCGGTTCCCCCTTGGGGAAAACCATTCTCCGGTACTCCTGGTAAGTCCCACCAAACCCCCGAAGAGAGATTAGAAATTATCCTCCCCACGGCCTTAAGGGGGAAAATCGACCGCGCTGTCCGGGCCGCCCATCCCTATGAAGAGCCGGCTTTGGAGTATTACGAACTAACGACCTTTGGCCACGGCTTTGGGCTTTTAGGCCGCTGGGACCCGCCACGCGACCCGGTGAGTTTTCTATCTAGTAAACTACCCTCAAACGGTCTTTGGGCTGGTCCCATTCCCTCTTTGGTCTCAAGCGTAGCCTTAATGCCAGGCTCTGGCGGCGATTACGTGACTATGGCCGCTAAAAGCGGGGCCCAGCTTTTAATTACTGGCGATGTCAACCACCACCAAGCCTTAACGGCTACGGAAGCTGGCTTGACCGTCTTTTCAGCCGGTCATTTTGAGACCGAAAGGCCAGGCCTCGAGCGTCTGGCCCAGCTCATTATGGCCGCTCTAGCTAGGTTAAGTGAACAGATTGAACTGACCGTCCTGGAAGAGGCTTCTCCTTTTAGGCGTCTATAAATCCTACCATTGGGAGCTCACAGTGAAGGAAATTATCCTCAAACTCATCATTCTCCAATCTCTTGACGACAAGATCAAGCTCTGGCAGCGCACGGCCAGCGAAGGCCCCTCTAAGCTTACGCAAGCTAGGCAAAAGCTAACTGAGCTCGAAGCTCAGTTGGCCGATCTCACTAGTAAGCTAACCGAAAATCGGAAGCGCCGCCGAGAACTGGAAAACGAGATAGCTGATCTGTCAGCTCGCCGGACCACTAACCAATCTCGCCAGCTCAGGGCTCGCAACAACGACGAGTACCGGGCCATCTTAAAGGAAGCAGAGACCATCAATAACATGCTGACGACCAGAGAAGATGAACTGCTCCTCCATATGGATTCTGGCGAGAAGATGGATGTCCAGCTAGCCGACCTTTCTGCCGAGCACAAGGCCGAGGAAGCCCTTTTTCAAGATCGGGTTAAAGTCATCGAGGCCATTTTAAAGGACGGTCAAGAAAATGAGGCCATAGCTGTCAAGGAGCGCGGTGAACTTATCACCACCATCCAACCTGACATCCTCAGCCGCTACATGACGGTAGCCAGAAACCGCGATGGCCAGGCCATGAGTCCGGTTAAAGATGGCCAGTGCCAAGGCTGCCAATTGAGTATCCCGCCGCAGTTGTTTAATGAGCTTCAAAGGAGCGATAAGCTCATGGTCTGCCCCAACTGCGCCAGGATCATGTACTGGACGAGAGATCCATATTTCCGGGAATTTTTAGGCGAGCCTGAAGCTGAGCCGGTCCCCGAAAAGCCCGAAAACCGCCGGGGCCGCAAACCCAAGGCTAAGGTTTCGGAGGAGGCCGCTACAGACGAACCTACCGCCAACGACAACCACGCTTTCGAGGGCGCCGAAGATCAAGGCGACACCCCGGGAGCGGCCCTTTAGAACATGCCCATCAGGCTTTTAGCCATTGTCATCGCGCTCGTAGGCGTTATTTCCAGCCAAGCCTTAGCTGGAAATCGCGACCCGCTACCCATGCCCACCAGGGTGGAATACCCCCAGGGCGCCGATAACGAGACAGTGCTAAAAGCCTTTATCGGTTTACCTTTCCGAGCTGACGGCGCCGTCTCTGATGACGGCCGCTGGACCCTCTGGGCCGACCCAACTAAAACCCTATCTAGTCCCGGCTTTAACTGCAGCGGTTTTGTCTTAACGGCTGTTAGGCACTTAACCGGCCAAAATATCCCCTTAGAAGAAGCCGCCTTTGACCGCGATAACGATAGCGGCCCTGATTCTGCACTAGGCCGCGATTGGGATTACGGGTTAGATCTATTTTTAAACTTAGCCGACCTCGATAATCTCATGCCCACCCCCCAAGGCCCCAAATCTTCCGTAGGCCCCGAAGGCCGCCCGGTTGGTTGGGGAGTTGACATCCATAGCCATGAATTTGAGGAAATACTTTCTTCCTTAAAGACCGACCAAATCTACCTTGTAACCATCTCTAAGCCCGATCGGCGTTTTAAAGTAGGTCTTTCCTATTACCACCTAGCCCTGATTCACGCTGATATCGAAGGTCATCTTTGGATATACCAGGCCACAGCTAGAGCCGGTGTCCACCGCTTGGATCTATCGACCAAAGAGGGCTTAAATGCCATTAGGCGGTATTTTCCTTTTATACGAGGCGGTGGGCGCCGAATCCTCTTAGCCCCCCTGCGCTCTCAATTCTTGAAACCCTTGCCTGAGGCCGAAAAAGAACTAGAAGCCTCTCTAAACGAGGCTCCTAAGGACCCGCCTCTAGAAGATCTCTTAAAAGATCTCTCTGGCGATATCTTAGGCCAGATGCTCGGCGAGTTCCTCAAGGATAGAACCAACGGACTTTCAGATAACTTAACCATAGTTCCGGACGCTCAATCTAGCGACCAGAGCC
>JAITJB010000322.1 GCA_031279155.1 Deltaproteobacteria bacterium
TTCGTTTAAATCGGATACCGATTCCATTTTACCTCCTCGTATTAACAAAAAAGCAACCCTAAAAATATTTCAAGCCTACAGGGGAATTACTATGGAGTGAGCGGCAGTTTTTTACTTGAAGAATTATATTAAAATTGTCAATATTTATTAGCCATATAATGGATAATTCTAAGAAAAATTTGCCTTATTCGAGTGTTAATCTTTATCTGTTTCCGATATGATATTATTTAGGCAACATCTTTGGGATGCATTGAATATGACAGCTGAAAAAAAATTTAGTTTTCTACTTGTCAGTGTAAGGAGAACCTAAAAACACTAATTGGATGCGGGTGTATGCTCTCAACAGAGCTGTTTTTTAAGGCACGCTCAAGCGTCCGCTTGTCTTCTTCGAGGGCGAGATTGGAAGAGAAGGTTCTAAACATCCTCGGCGGCTTTCTTGGTCTTGAACGCAGTGGGAGCACTATTTTTTCGACTATTATCAAGAGCTCGACGACGAGACAGGTTTTGTAGGTAACCTATAGTTAACAGAAGGCCCATCAATCCTTGAGACTGGCGGCCAGCTGTTTGACTTCATCCAAGGAAAGGGGGGTAATTTCTGCGATGTCCTCCAAAGGCAAATTTTTCTTTATGGCAGCAGTGGCGGTTTCCAGAGCTGTTTCCTTGCGTCCTTTCACGACTCCTGTCTCGATTCCTTTCTCGACTCCTTTCACAACTCCTTTCTCGATTCCTTTCTCATATGCACCAAAATATTCGGACTGTAAATCAATTTCATTCTTATCTATAAGTTCGGACAAGGCGCGGGCTTCAGTATCAAGGCTTAAAACTATAAGTTCTTTCCATATCTCTGCAATATCGGGGTTTAATCTGGCAATCATTTCAAAATTTTTAAGGGTTAAAGCTTTAAGTTCTTCCGATGCCTTTGCAATATCGGGGTTTAATCTGGCAATCATTTCAAATTCCTCCCGTTCTGTGGCTCTGAGAAATCGCATCCAATTGCTGAGTGGTGGCCATCGTCGAGCGCATTTTCATCATGAGACAGATTTGCCTCTGTCTGCTCAGGTCAATTCATACGTTCTATAAGATGAGTCCTTAAGCCGAGCCGTAGAAACAAGGAGTTGTGTTGGCGGCCCAAGACTTATGTCCCTATGATGTTGTCGCTTCGATCTCGGAGAGTAAAACAGACGCGAGAGGAATCGACCTAATACCTCGTGTCTTTACTTCTTAGTTCTGGCGGCTTAGACGACGAGACAGGTTTTGTAGGTAACCTATAGCTAACAGAAGGCCCATCATTCCTTGAGATTGGCGGCCAGCTGCTCGAGTTTATCCAAGGAAAGGTCGGTAATTTTAGCGATGGTTTCCAAAGGCATTTTTTGCCTTATGCCAACAATGGCGGTTTGCAGAATATTCCTCTGATATTCTCTCCTGTATCTCTCCTGACATCCTTTCAGGTATGTTTCCAGGAATCCATGCCGGTATCCTTTATGGTAATATTCCTCTAATTTTGAGAAGTCCCCTCTCCTAATTTTGGCCCTTTCTAGAGAATTTTCTAGAGCTTTTTCTATAAGTTCGGCCATGGCGAGAATGTCTTTATCAGGGATTAAAACTTCATTTTCTTCGCATTTGACAATAGTTTCTGTTTTTATTGTACTCATTTCAAATTCCTCCCGTTCTTTGGTTTCTAGAAATCGCATCCAATTGCTGAGTGGTGAGCCATCGTATTATTTTACCTTTGGAAGTTTTAGGTGTGAATTTTTAAGTCCAGACCATAAGTTATTTTCAAGTAATTGCTTATCCAAATATGGCTCAATGATTTTAAGTTTTTGGTATTCCCCATCAGACAAATACGGTAAGGTCTGGAGGTAGCTCTTCAGAGCTACCCCATAGGTATTATAAAGACTTTGCTAAGGACAAAGTCGTTTTTTTGGCGACGGTGGTTTTTGATTTAATTCCGAAACCGATTTGATTTGACTGCCTCATATGAATATGTATAATAAATCATCTTGAAAAATATTTCAAGGCTATGGGAGAATTTTTTTTAGGGTGAGAGCGAGATTTTTTTTCTTGAAAAGTCATGGTAAAAGTGACTAACTTAGCCATCTAGCGCCAGGATCGGAGAAGAACGGGAGGTATTCGAGTGTTTCCGGCTTGAGAGCAGATCATCAAAATTTTTTGGAGCGCATGGTTTAGGACCAAAGAAAAGATTTCAGTTTTCTACTGGTCTACTTAAAGAGCCTGAGCAAACTAATTTTGTTGGGTTTGTCAAAGGGGCTGAAGATTGTCGAAGAGCATTGTCTTGGTAAAGACGAAAATGGAGGTCTAGGCATTGGATTTTGCGCCCCACGGCCAAAGCGCCTAGATCTAGGTGTGTCTCAACCGAGCCGTGTTTGAAGGCACTCTTAAGCGTCAGCTTGTTATGGGGCTATCAATGTGGAAAGAGTAGGGGGGATGACAGAGGGGTTTTTGGCGGCGTAAGAAACGCCGCCGCTAGAAAGAAATGTCTATGGTCTGGCCGTTTCCGGGGTAGAGTCAAGAGAACTTAGTTGGAAGAAAACCTCGACCGGGCCCTCCTGACCTAGTAAGCCGCGGTCCTGACCATTCCACTCGGTCCTAATGGCCTGGCCGTCGCCGCAGATTACGCTGATAATGTTTTGCCCTTCAAAGGATCTAAGCTGTCCAGGTTCAAAAAGAAGGTGCTCGACCGGTTCGTTGTCAACCGTCACCTGAGCCCAGGTTGGGGCTTCAGCCTTGAGGGTTAGGCGACCTGAGAAAACCACGGGGTCCTCTACGACTACAATCGGAGTGGAAACCGGGGCTTCGGCGGCTACCGCCTGGCCAGCTGTAACGCTCGGCTCGGTTAAGATGAAAGGTAGTTCATTTATGACAGAGGCGGGCAAGAAACGCGATACTGTCGCCTTAAAGGCCGGACTTATGTATAGAGCCGCGATGACTAAAGCTAAGACCAAGACGATCAGACCCAATACGGTCAAAATATAGGAAGATTTGGGCTCCCCGCCAAGGTTGTTGGGCACGTGCTTAATGAAGAGAGCGTTGTCCTCATCTTGGTTTTGGGTCAAAAGCCGGTAGTTATTGAGAATGCTCTCTGTGTCTAAGTGAAGTAGCTCAGAGTACGATCTCAGAAAGCCCTTGGCGTAGACCGGGGCCATGTTCAGGAATTTGCCCTCTTCTAAGCTGACAATCTGATCGAGAGAAATTTTGGTCCTCGAAGATACATCTGAACGGGTTAGGTTGGAATTCTCCCTCTCCTGCTTTAGCATCTGGCCGAGTGATTCCAAAGTTTGTTTATCGGTGGTAGTGAGGACTTTTTTTTCAGTCACCTAAAACTCCAAACAATTATGATTAAGGGCAGGGCCCGGTGTCGAAAGGTTTTATTTCCGAAATAGTGCGGATTAACCTTTATAAAACATCGGTCAAGAACGCCTCGGGTACCTCCCAATCCCTAGCGACTAACCGTGTAGTGATTTTGCTCATTTAAAGAGAGGTTTGGATGATAGCCTTGGCTTTCAGATCGTTCATCCAAGCCTTGACTTTATCGCTCCTCTTGATCTGTTCAACTTGTTGTCTGGCGAATTGGCGCTGTTGATCAGTGAACTCAGAAGCAGCCTTGGTCGTGCCTGTCGGGTTTGAATTGGCCTGACGGGGCTGAATGTACATAACTAAAATTGACTTGCCTAAGTCGACTGGTGGGCTCAAAAGACCAGGCGATAGGCTGGCGGCTATGTTTTGAAGGGATTCTTGGAGTTCGCCTACGCTTAAGACTTGGCCCTCATCACCGCCTAAATCCCTCGTTAGCTGTCTTTCGGCTTCAGCGTAAGTGACGGTCCCGGTTCTGACTTGATTGTATAGAGTTTCGGCTTGTTTTAAGAGTCTACCAGATGTGGAGGGGGTTGTGGGTAACAAAAAAATGACGACTTTGTCATTTAGAGCGGCCCCGCCCTCATTGCGACCCTGGAAGGCGCCAATGCCGTTTAGATAATCGGTCACCTCATTTTCGGTCACCACTATACGGTTGAGGACGATTTCTCTAAACAGGCGGTCGCTTAAAATCTGGAATTTTAAATTGGCTCTAAAGAAGTCGATAGTCATGCCTTGAGCGGCTAAGGAAGCGCGGAACTGGGAATCGTTAAGGTTGTTTTCGCGTTTGATGCCTTCAATAGCTATATCGACTTCATTTTCGCCGACCATAATACCCATGCTATTGGCCACTTGAGAGATGAGCTCTTTTTCAATCAAGGAATTTAATATCATACCCTGCAGCTCCTCTTTGGGCACGGCTTGCCGTTGCTGAGGGGAGACAGTGTTTAACGCGGCCTCGAGCTCGCTGAGAGTAACCACGCCATTGTTGACCCTGGCCACGATGCGGTCGACAACTGTGGGCGCCGCCTTAGCCTTTGGTACCACTGGACCACTAAAGACAAAAGTAAGAGCGATAACTACTACGGTGCCGAGGAGTAGAAGGGGCCATGGGCATCGAAAATTAGTAGGCTTCATAAGATAGATTCCTGCGGATTGAAAAAAACTAATAAAATTTTAGCTTGTTAACGATGAGGTTTTTGCTTAAAAAAGTAAAAAAATAAGTGATAAAAGAAAAAAAGTTTGGTTGATAAGAAACAAATTTAGGATAACAGAGAAGTTAAGTTGGCA
This sequence comes from Deltaproteobacteria bacterium, assembly GCA_031279155.1. GTDB lineage: Bacteria > Desulfobacterota > Desulfarculia > Adiutricales > Adiutricaceae > JAISWF01. The sequence goes on from JAITJB010000322.1 coordinate 4,663, forward strand.
ATTAGGTTAAATTTTGGCAATGACATTGGCTGAATTTGGGAAATTATCAATTTTGGTAAAGTCTGTTTTTTTTGTTGTTTTTTCAAATTATCAAGAGTTCTTGGGGGTTTTGCTCGGGTTGGGTGCAAAGAAAAAACTGATCCCTATTTTAACTCAAAAGAAGGCCTTGAGTCCAGTAAAAAAGCAGTGGTAGAACTATGAAAATCAAGAAAAATTGAGATTATTTTGGGCATCTTTGGTCATCCCCAAACTTTGAACCTGCCTGGACCTCTGGTTGGGGTTTTGAAGGCTATTATAGCCGGACTTACCAAGGCGATTTTTGGCCTTGTAAAATGTTGACCTAAGCCCCATAAAGCCTAAAGAGCGCGCTGGTTTCTAGGCTTGAGAGCCACTCCAGGTCCAGGCGGGCCAAGACCAGCCCCGATTGGGCATGCGGCTTTGAAGGACTTTTAGGCTGGCGGGGCCAAAAAAGCTCGGCAAGGCGGAAGCTTTTGAAAGTTACGTTCTAATTTGGGCTTAACTGGTAATAGTCTTGGTAATAGTCTTGGTAATCGTCTTGGTAGTCATTTTGGAAGTCTTCTTGGTGAGCTTCTTGGTGAGCCTCTTGGTAATCCTATTGGGCAATCGGTACAAATTTTGTCAGCTTAAAATATGCTTAGTGTTTGGTCATGAAAAGTTCTTAACTAGACATCGTATTTTTACTAAAAAATTTATAATGTTAATTTCCATCTTCCTTGACCTGCTAGGCCAAATTTTGCTAGGCTTTGCCTATGCAAAATTTGATAAGTTACTTAAATTTTTATGTTTAATCAATTTGAAGTTTCTTTGAAATTGCTTTGTCCGGTTGGAGGCGCTGTCAGAATTTCGGTCATTTTCCAAATCAGCGTCCTAGGTTAAAGGGTTTAGGCCGCTAAACAATCACAATGCAAGTTTACAGTGAATAATTTAGAGTGTCAATAGGGGAAAAACCGCAATCCAAGGGCCGCGACAAGCCCGCAATCCAGAGCCAAGGCCTTTGAGATAATCTTATGTCATCAAAGGCTAGTTAACATGAAGCCCTTAAGCCCTACCCGATCTTGCCCTACCCGAGCCTGACCTATCCGATCTTGCTCTACCCGGGTCTGGCCTCCCCGATTCAACCCTACCCGAGCCTGGCCTACCCGATTCAGTCCTACCCGAGCCTATCCGAGCCAACCCGATCCTGGCCTTGATCTCATGTGTTTGAGCTGACCGGGCCTACTGGCCTAAGTAGCGGCATCTAGATATGGCAATAACATCAATAAGTCATTATATAAACGGCTATATATAATATTTTATTCTTCTTAACCATCGCCAAAAACGAGGTCCATAGGCGGCGGCAAATAAAAAACTTGCCAAATTGACCAGAGCCAAGTATAAAAAAGAAACCGTCCGCTCCCTAAGGTCTTAGGACTTTAAGATGGAGCCTACGACCACAGGACCTTTAGCCAGCCTTTTGGCCTAGAGCGACTGTCGGGAGAACTGGCTGGAATTCGGGTTTTCTAACCCTGAAAGCTGAATCGGGAAACCACCATGAGAGATATATCCCGCTTGTTTTTAAGGATCTTCATCGTCTTTTTGATGGCCCTGGCGCTGTCTTCGGAGGCCCTAGCTCAGAATGAGTCAAGTGGGAGCCTTCCCGCCTCCGAGGCTGGAGACCCCAAAGGGCCTATTGTCCAGCCGCAGTTTTCTGACGCTGTTCTGGCACATCATCTGAACACCATTGGGACTTACAGCGCTGGCTTTGTGCTTCAGTCTTTTGGCTACATAGGCGTTTTGGCGGACGTCTTTAGCCAACACATCTACGACCCCGACATGGTCCGCTCCATGCTCGGTGAGACCATAACCTATCTTAACAACGCCCGCCGGCAGCTTGTGGACTACCAGACCCTCCAGATTCCTTTGTCTAAAACCGATCTGGACTTCATCGACTCCATAAGCGATATCTTAGCTGATTTGGTGGCCGAAGCCGAGGCTTTAAGGTCTTTCACCGAGTCTTTAAATCAAGAGGATCTCAAAAAATATAACAAAGCTCGCGAGAGCGCTTGGAACAAAATTAAAAAGCTATTGGACGTCAGGTGAAGCTGGCTATTGGTTGCGGTCGCCTCCGCGATTAGTGTAGTTTAAGTGCCGGTACAAAAACTGGCCAACACTACCTACACCGTCGATTTCCATCTTAAGCCCTGAAAGTCCGTCGGCCTCGCCTAAGGGGACGGCGGCTTTGGTAAAACCTAGCCTGGCGGCTTCGGCTAACCGGTCGCGCAGGCGGCCCACCCTTCTGACCTCACCAGCTAGTCCTACCTCTCCAACCACTACCAAATCCGGCGGCAAGGGTTTATCCAGAAAGCTGGAGGCTATGGCTGCGGCCACGGCCAGATCGGCGGCCGGCTCTCCTATTTTGGCCCCGCCGGTAACGTTAACGAAGATGTCGCGGTCAAAAAGCTTGAGCCTAACTTTTTTCTCCAAGACGGCAGCCAAGAGGCCCACCCGGCTGTGATCCACCCCTAGGGTTTGACGCCTAGGCATGGCTAGGGGGCTGAAGCTGACTAAGGCCTGGATCTCCATTAATAGCGGCCTATGGCCCTCCATGACCGGGGTGACTACCGATCCCGACGCGCCCTTGGGCCGCTCGGCTAAGAAAAAGGCCGAAGGGTTGACGACCTCGCCTAAACCGGCCCCGGTCATCTCAAAGACCCCGGTCTCGTTGACCGAGCCGAAGCGGTTTTTAAAGGACCTTAATATCCTAAGCGGTCGATCCCGCTCGCCTTCGAAGTACAAAACCGTGTCTACCAGATGCTCTAAGAGCTTAGGGCCGGCGATATGGCCTTCCTTGGTTATGTGTCCAACCAGCCAGAGCGGCACGCCCTTGGCTTTGGCCAGGGAGATGAGGCGGGCGGCGCACTCGCGGATCTGTCCGGAGCTGCCGGCGGGGCCGCCTAGTTCCGGCCATTGGAGAGTCTGTATGGAGTCCACGACCCATATGTTCCAGTTGCCGGAGGTGATTTCCCGCTCGATTTCAGGCAGAGAGGTCTGAGGCAGGACCCACAAAAGCGAGGTGTCTAGACCAAGCCTCTCGGCACGGAGCTTAACCTGGGCGGCTGACTCTTCGCCGGTAACGTAGAGAAGCCGGCCGCCTTGGTGGGCGGTTTTGGCCGCCGCTTGGATAAGGAGGGTGGATTTACCGACGCCAGGTTCACCGGCTAAGAGTATGGCCGCCCCCGGGGTCAGTCCGCCGCCTAAAACCCGATCGAGTTCTACTAAGCCGGTACGGAGGCGGACCGTGTTTTCGGCCGGGACTTCCGATAGGGCCATAGCCTGGCCGCCAGAGAGCTCATAGCCGGCCCTAGGCGACTTGGGGGGATGTTTGGGCGCGATTATAGCCTCAGAAAAGCTCTCCCAGGCGCCGCACTCTGGGCAGCGGCCCAAAAAGCCTGCCGAGGAAAAGCCGCATTGGCGGCAAACATATCGGGCTTTGGTCTTGGCCATGAAAAAAAATCCTTTAAAGGGCGGCTAAAGAGCGATCTTAACCTACGCCGTTTTGCGGTCAGTATACAGAAAATTATTGGAAACGTCAGTTTTTTGTCTATTAACCTTTTGCTCCCTGTTGGACGTATAAGCTCAAGGCCATCTCAAAGAGGGCGGCGCTTAATCTGGTTAGTTAGTTGGTTGGTTGGTTGGCTGGCTGGCTGACTGCCTAGGCCGACTGTCTGGCTGGTCAACAGGCAAACTACTTTAAAAAAATTAAAGTAATGTCGCAAATCTGCCGATCAGAGTCTCAGAGCTTGGGTGAACCGTCAGGGCTCAAGGCCCAAGTTTGAGCAACTTAGATCGACTTTGATCTGGCTATAGTCATAAGTAGTTTTAAATTGTATTTAATATAATTGATGGCAGCTTAAGGGCCGAGAAAGGCTGGGACAATTTGCTGGCTCTAAAATCTAAAAAAGGCCTCAAAACCACTTGAAATAGTTGCTCCCTTTAGGCTAAACTAATTACTGGAGTCCTCAGATTTTTTCAGGCTTAGCCTGTAAATTTGAGAACCAAAAGCAATGGTGGCCTTATGGGTCAGTAGTTTCAGTTAGGTTGCCAATTTAGAAGGCCTATCAAAAATTTATCTTTTACCAAAGCTGCTTTCTCCTCATGATTTATATATCCTTGGCGCAATGACTTTTGGCTTGATTATCCCCACCTGTGACGGCGGGTCTAAAGTTTGATCAAATCGACAAAGCCTTTGATTTTGGGAATAGATATGGTTTTTAAATTATTAGCCTAATGTTACTTCACCAATTTCCCAAAGGGCTTGTTGATTGATTTTCCTTTTTTTTACCCATTGAGGGTGTAGGGAAATTTTATTCCCTATCCAACAAGTTGATTTGTTCTTAAGTCCCACCTAAGTTGGACATGGCTCTATCCTTGTCGTGTCCACCAAGATAGCGGTCAAATTGTAGTTTTTTCCGGCCGGAACCGGAGGCATAATGGCAGAGATATCACGTCGCCGCTCAACGCTGTCAGGCACAGTAAAAGACCAGAGCTCGGATCATTACAGGCTGATTTTAGGTGAATACCTCTTGAAGGCTGGCCAGATCACCAGAGGCCACCTGGAGGAAGCCACTAAGTGGCTTAAAGTCCACCCAACTGACTTCATCTCTCGCTTCTTGCTCCGTAAGGGCTATGTGGAGCCCAATACTGTTCCTAGTGTTTTGTCTAGGCAGTACAGTTACCCCATGGTTAACTTAAACGAGCGGGACATACCAAAAAACATCCTTGATTTGGTGCCGTACAATATCGCCCGCCGGACCATGTCGATCCCCTACCAGACCAAGGATAATAAGTTGTTGGTGGCTATGTTGGAGCCCACCAACAACAAGGTGGTTGAGGAGCTGGCTAACCTGACTAAGCTTCAGGTGATTCCAGCCGTCATTAATGAGCGAGAGCTAATTAACGCCTTCAAGCGCCACTACAATATTGATGATGCCGAAGAAGCCAGCATCATGGCGCCTCTTGACCCCAACGCCGCAGCTGAAGATAGCGGCCCGGTGACGGTGGAAAACTTAGGCGCTCTCATCTCAGACGCCCTTGACGACTTCTCCTTTGGCGAGTCTAAAGAAGAAGATTCCACCAATGACTCCTACTCGGCTGAAAATAGCGCCATCATCAACTTGGCCAATCAGATTCTGGTTCAAGCCGTCCAGTTGGGGGTCTCGGATATTCACATCGAGCCGTTTGAAAAACAGTTTTATGTCAGGTATCGCACCGACGGTTCGCTCTACAAGCATACAAGATTGCCCTTAGAAATCCGAAACGCCCTCATCGCCCGCCTTAAGATCATGGCTAGCTTGGACATAACCGAGCGCCGGGTACCCCAAGATGGCCGCATTAAGATGCGCTTGGGCAAAAATAAAGAGATCGACTTCCGCGTGAGCTCACTACCAACTCTGTTCGGCGAGTCGGTGGTTCTTCGTATTTTGGATAAGTCGGGCTTAAACGTCGATATGACCAAACTGGGCTTCACCCAGAAAAACCTCGACCAGTTCATGAGAGCCGCCTACCGGCCCAATGGCCTGTTGTTGGTCACCGGCCCCACTGGTAGCGGTAAAACCGTTACTCTTTATTCCACACTTTCGCTGCGCAATACCGACGACGTCAAGATCCTCACAGCTGAGGACCCGGTAGAGTTTAACTTTCCGGGCGTCAACCAAGTTAACGTCATCAAAGATGTCGGTATGACCTTTGCCAGGGCCCTTAAGGCCTTCCTTCGTCAGGACCCCGACATTTGTATGATCGGCGAGATTCGAGATCTGGAAACCGGCGAAATCGCGGTTGAAGCGGCCATGACCGGCCACTTAGTTTTGTCAACCCTCCACACCAACGACGCGCCCTCCACCGTCACCCGCTTAGTGGACATGGGCGTGGCGCCCTTTAACGTAGCTGCGGCTCTGGTTGTCTGCTCAGCTCAGCGCCTCTTAAGGAGAGTCTGCCCCAACTGTAAGCAGCCCATGGCCAAGCTCCCGGTCAATAAGCTCATGGAGGCCGGTTTTGACTCTAAGGAAGTCGCCTCCATCCAATTGTGGGAGGGCCGTGGTTGCCCAACTTGCAAGGGGACAGGCTACAAGGGACGCTTGGGCGTCTTTGAGGTCATGGAAAACTCGCCGACTATTTCCGACGCCATCGCCTCTAGGGTGCCCGAAGGTCACCTCAGGAAGATCGCCCTTAAGGAGGGGATGTACACCCTCAGGCAGGACGGGCTCCTCAAGTGCCAGCAGGGCATGACCACCTTAGATCAGGTGTTGGAGAAGACGGTCATCCAAAAGGAAAGTTTACCTCACTACTTATTGAACCCCGATGAGATGATCTTTGAAAATGGCGATACCATCATCAAAGAGGGCAACACCGATACTTCTTTTTATAAGCTCATCCAAGGCTGCTTGGAGGTCTTCAAGGGTCAAAATCTCATTGCCGAAATCTCCCAGACTAACACTTACTTCGGTGAGATGAGTTCTCTGGTCGGTTCCAGGCGCAGCGCGACTATTAAAAGTAAGGGCCGCAGCATTGTTAAGGTCTTCCCTGGCGATAAATTAGGTGAGGTTTTAGAGAACTATCCTGATATCTCTAAGCAGATCATAGATACCTTGGTGCTGAGGCTCAATGAGTCCAGTAACCGTCTATCTGAGATGATGCAAAACCGCATTGAGCTTGAAAGGACTTACGTCAACCAGCTTACGGCTACCGTGGGCTCAGCTGGCGCGCCACTATCGAACCGGCCCATTGCCCAGGTCTCCAAGGCCGGGGTTGGCGGTCCTGGCGTGGCCACCGCTTCCAAGCCCTCGGCTTTGGCCAAGCTAGCGGCCCAAAAGGCGGCAAAAGCCGCCGAAGCTCCTTCTAAGGGTAATGGCGGGGCTGGTCAAGCGGTTATCCGCCCGGTGGCTAAGCCCGATTCTCATTCGCAGCCCTTCGCCCAAACGGCTTTGGTTACGCCTGTTGCCGCTCAGCCGCCACAGGCCCGCCCACCGGTTAATGACGAACCGGTCGAAGTTGAAGTGCTCCCGGAACCCGTAGCTCCCGCTTCGCCGGCCACCCTCAGGGCGCCTAGGCCAGCTTCTCAGACTCAATCGGGCTATAATACGCCAGCGACCATTAGGCAGCCTAAAGTTGGTGGGCCCCCGTCCCAACCCGGTCAGACCATACCGCCGACCTTGCGGGCCCCTAGACCAGGTGGGACCCAGGAAGGTTTTTCTCCCCTCCCGACCCCGAGGCCGCCTAAACCGGCTAGCCAGGCCGATCCTTATACCCCGCCGCCCATCAGGACGGCTAGGCCAGATAATTCTGAGGGTTACGCTACCCCGCCGACTATCAGAAGCGCCCGAGTTGGGGCGCCCTCAGTCGTGCCGCCAGTCCCGGTCCCGGCTCGTCCGGCCCCGGATATGACCTCCCAGAGGGCCGGTTTTGCTCGTAACCTCATGCCGGCTGACCAAACCCAATTAGTCGTGGTCAAAGACACGGCCCCGGCGGCTAAGATTCTCAGGGAAGTTCGGCAGTAAAATCTGGATCCTTAACATTTTCCAACTCCCCGGACCCAAACTCCCCGGAGTCATTGCCCGGAATCATGGCCGCCCGGCGTCATTGTCCGGAATCTTTTCGGCAATTATTTTCGGGAGTCATTTTTGGGAATTATTGTCCGGCGTCATTTCCAAAGGGGAGGCTCAATTCCGGTTGGGAGGCCACGGGGGGGGACAATTGTTTGATTTGAGATTTTCTTTAAGGTGGCGGTCAGTTTTTTTGGCCGGCTTCCTAGCTCTTTTATTGACTACGGGCCTCACGGCCCCTATAGCTTTGGCCCAAGGAAAGCTAGAGAGGCTGGCCTGCGCTAGCTATCCAGTTTGGCTTTTTACCCGCTTTTTAACCTTCGGTCGGGATAACTTCCAAGTTGAGCTCATAACTAACCCGGCCACCGGTTGCCCCCACGATTTCGCCCCCACGCCAGCCGATCTCAATAGACTAACTCAAACCCATTATCTCGTTAAAAACGGCCTCCAGCTTGAAAATTACCTCGATCTGGCCCTTAAAGTGGCGCCATTAGACATCAAGGTAATTGACGCGGGTAAAAGTGTCCCGACGCTTTCGATCGTTTGGGGCCGGCTAGATTTTGACGGCGAGTTGGGGCGGTCCATAGGCGGGGAGCTCCCGACCAATGTCCCCAATCCCCACGTCTTTTTATCTCCCAAATTCGCTAAGGTTATGGCCGCCAACATCGCTAATGGTCTCAAAGAGATAGATCCCGCCGGCGCCGCCCACTACGATGCCCGGCTAGATCTCTTTAAAGCCGATATGGAGGAACTGGAAAAGCTGATAGCTCTTTTCCGGCATACTCATCGCGGCTACAAGGTGGTGACCAGTCACGGGTTTATGGATTACTTGGCCCAGGATTTGGGTTTAGCCATCCTAGCCGATCTGAGCCCCTCGGGAACTGAGATCCCGCCTTCGGCGGCCCGCTTAAAACTCCTGTCTAATTTTATTAAGAGTAACTCTATTTCAGTTGTCCTATTAGATCCCGAAGCTAACCCGGCGGCGGCCCAGACCTTAAGCCAAGAGACGGGCGTAGCTGTAGCCATTATTGATACGGCCACCAGCGGCCCGGCTAATCCACCCATAGACTACTATCAACTAGTCATCAAAGAAGATTTGAACTTATTGTCTAATCTTCTGCCGCCCAATATCCCGACCCCGGCTTCCGGCGCGACCCCATGACTTCCATAACCTTGGATCGGGTCAGCGTGACCTTGGGCCGTTTTACGGCCTTAAGCGAGGTTTGCGCTGTTATCCCTTCCGGCCAGCAAACCGTCGTCATCGGTCCCAACGGCGCCGGTAAGAGCACACTGGTCCAGACTATCTTGGGTCAATTACCCCACCAAGGAAGCTTAACCTTCGATCCCCCGAACCCCCGCTTTGGCTACGTCCCTCAGCGCCTAGACTTTGATCGGCACATGCCGCTTTTGGTCAGCGAATATCTGGCCATGGGCCTAAGCTTAAGGCCGCTGTGGCTAGGCTTAGGTAGCGGAGTTAAGCGCCGGGTTTACGATGCTCTCGCCCAAGTTAAAGCCAGCGATCTGGCTGACAAACCCATGGGCTCAATTAGCGGCGGCGAAACCCAAAGAGTGCTTTTGGCGGCAGCTATGATGACCAAGCCCGACGTTTTGGTCTTAGACGAGCCGGCCACCGGGGTGGACATAAATGGCGAGCAGCTTTTATGTGAGCTCTTAGATGAACTAAAAAGCGAACACACAATTGTCATGGTAAGTCACGATCTGCCGACCGCTAGAGCCCACGCCGATTGGGTCATCTGCCTTAACCGCCGGGTGGTAGCTCAGGGTAGCCCCAAGGACATCTTTAAAACTAAAGTCCTAGTTGCGACCTTCGGTCTCCACCAGGGCCAGTCCGAGGCTTTTTATTGATAGGTTTTTTTTAAAAACGTAGTTTTTTTTACATAAGGTTGGATAATCTACGTGGAGCTATTAAACCCCCTATATGCTTTAGCCGGGCTTTTCTACGAGCCGTCGTTTATGCGTAGGGCCCAGGTAGCACTCCTGATGCTAACCTTAACCACTTCGGCGGTCGGCGTTTTGGTGGTCAACCGCCGGATGGCCTTCTTCCCTGACGCTATTGGCCACTCTATCTTTGCCGGGGTGGCTTTAGCTCTCATCTTAAATTTGGGCGTTCAGCCGACAGTATTGGTCATGGGCCTTTTGCTCGGCCTTTTGATAACCTTTTTATCTAGGCGCGGCCATCTAGCCCCGGACACGGTTATTGGTCTTGTTTTCTCTGGCGCCGTGGCCTTAGGCTTGGCCTTAGTTAGCCGCGAGCCCCAAGCGACCTCGGGGTTATCGAGGTTTTTTTTGGGCGACGTTCTAACCGTATCTGACGAACAAGTTATGGCTCTGGTCATCTTGGTGGTCATCAGCGCCATCTCTCTTTTCTTTTTAACCAACCCTTTGACCTTAGGCTCCATTGGCCCCAAGGTTGGGCCAGGTCGAGATTGGCCGGACTATTTATTTGGGGCATATCTGGCCGTGGTGGTCATGATAGCCGTCCAGGCCGTGGGCGTCTTACTGGTGACCGCTCTGTTGGTAACCCCGGCGGCCACCGGCCGCCTTTTGACAGTTTCCTTTAAGGGCATGTTTTGGACGGCCTTAGCCTGCGGCGTGGCCGCCGGCCAGATAGGCTTGTTTGCTTCCTTTCAACCTAGCCTTAACACTAGCGTTGGGGCCACGGTAGTTATCGTTAACGTCCTTATATTTGGGCTAGCGGCCATTTTCCGGCGGATCTTTCCGGCCAGAGGCTAGGCTCTTTGTTTGGCTAGACTGTTATACCTAGTTTTTATGCTAGATTTTGCTAGATTTAGATCGATAACTACCCTTGATCTAAAGAGATCATCTGACAGTTATAGGCTCTTTTGGGTGTCTGGATTTTCTCCCTGATATGTCGTAAAATAATATTAACTCCCAGAGTACATTTGGCGATACTTCTGAGGAGTTATGCCTGTTGCTGTTTGGCCATAGTTTCCCTTATTCAAAAGGACGCTCTTTGGCTCACTTAGTCTGAGGCCCTGCCGATGACCGCCCCCCTTCATCACATGAATCAATTGATTCTTCATCTGCCAGCCATGGGCGGTTTCGTGGCCGGACAGGTGTCGGCTGGTGAAGAGATCCAGCGCCAAGCAAGACTAGCTGAGGCTCAGGCTATTTACCGAGATACCGTTGAGCTAGTGGCGGCGGCCAAAGAGACGGTGGCTATTGAGCCCATTCACCCTGAGCTCGAGCGCCGCCCGCGAACGCGTTCTGGCCGTAAGTTGTGTTTAAACTCGGGCCAAAAAACTGAACCTAAATCCGAATTTATCGTCCAAGCGGTAATCGATCTGAGGGTTTGATGGGGAGTTTGGCTCTAAAAAAGCCTTTAAACAAGCTATAAAAAAAGCCTTAAGGTAAGGCTTATAATATCCGGGTCCCAAATTGGGGCGGGAGAGGAAAAACCAAGTGGATCTGGGCGTCAGAGAGCTTATGCTCCTTCAAAGCGTCTTGGAGGCGCTGCTCCTGATAGCCGTAGTTGCTCTCTTGTGGCGCTCTAAAAAAAAGCCCCCGCAAGTAACGACGGCCATGCCAGAAGATCTCAAGGAGAGCTTTGAGAGGTTTTTAAGCGAATCTAGCCGTTTCGCTGAGTCCTTCCAGAAAAATTTGGAAGCTAAAAAAGAGCTTTCCAGTGAATTGCTCTTAAAGCTCGACCGCCGCCTGGCCGATTACCAAAAGTTATTAACGGCCACGGAGGAATCTATTGGGGCGGCTGAGAAAAGGCTTAAGGATTTAGACGAGGAAATCCAAAGAAAAGCTCAGTCCGGGGCTAATGAGGCCATGGCTAATCCGGCGGCTCCGGAAGTCAGGGCCATGGTCTTGCAATTAGCCAAAAAAGGTCTGAGCCTTGAGGATATCGCCGTTCGCGCAAAACTCCATCGGGGTGAGGTGGAGCTGATTATCGATCTCGAACAGAGATTTAAAGTTTAATGTATAGGAGATTTTAGAGCAGTAGCCACACCCAGGTCATAATCAAAATTGAGCCGATGACGAATTTGCCCAAACCGCCGCATAAAAGCCCGATTAAGGCTCCGGCGCCAGCTGAGAGAGCTTGCTTTAGTTCGCGGCGGTTAAAGAGCATCTCAAAGACAGCCGCCCCGCCAAAGGCCCCGATGATGAGTCCGGGAAGATTAAAGACGATTAACCCTGTAATGCCGCCAATGACCGAGCCTATCATGCCGGCTTTGCCGGCCCCGAATTTCTTGGCCCCCCAAACGGTAGCCAATTGATCGAGGACAAAACTTAAGACCACGATTATAGCGGTAATAATCATGGTTTTCAGGCCGTAACTCTCCCAGTGGTCAAAAAAACCATAACCTAGATAGGTCAGCCAGATTATTGGTAGGCCAGGCAGGATTGGTAATACCGATCCTAAAAGGCCGACCAGCATTATTAAAAAAGCCAAGATGGTGATGGCGATTGTCATGGGCCAATTCCTTTATAATTTTTTTTCAACGTCAACGAGCGAAAGTCTTCCTAAAACCCAATTAATTTGTTATTATCTTTTAGGCAACGATCGCGTAATTTAGATAAGTTTTAACTCCGCGTTGAGGTTTGTCTTTTGGTAACCTGTTGATAGCCCGATAAAAAGCTGGTTTTGTCGTAAGTCAAGCCTCATAAGTTGGATGGCATTTTACCACGGGTGAGGCCTTTGTTCAAGGCATAGAAATTAAAACATGCTAAATTGAGGTGAATAATGTCAGAAAATATAACCGTTTTAACTGATGGTAGCTTTACTGAGCATCTCGGTGCTGCTAAAGTTCCGGTTTTAGTGGATTTTTGGGCGCCTTGGTGCGGCCCCTGTCGGGCTCTGGCCCCCATTTTAGAGGATCTGTCGACCGAGATGGTTGATCGTCTGGCCTTCGCTAAGATCAATGTCGATGAAAACCAAGACGCCCCCACCAAATTTAAGGTGCGCTCCATTCCCTGCCTGATTGTCTTCCGTGAGGGCCAAGAGATTGGTCGGGTCGTGGGCCACAAGGGTAAGCCGAGCCTTTTAACCGAGTTAGAGAAGATTTTAGCTTCTTAGATCCTGACATTTACTTAAGACCTCCCGAGACCAATACTAATTGGCTTGGGGGATGGTTTTTATACTACCCGCGATAATCTACGGAGAAATCGTTATTATGGCAGATACCCACCCTGGCCGGGCGGCCAAATTGCTTGCCGTCATCTTTTTGGCCGCGTCCTTAATCTGGGCTCCTGGTTGCACTAAGTCTTTTAATTACGTCAAAGGCCTCTTTGGCTACGATACCGAACCGGAATTTGTCATCGGCGCCGACGAGGCGGCCAATTTAGCCTCTAAAGCCCAGGAACGTATGGACGCTGACGACTATGCCGAAGCGGCTCAGCTCTGGCAGCAGCTGCGCGACCAGTATCTAGCTAGCCCTTACTCGATGCTAGGGGCTTTACGGTTGGGGGACGCCTATTATCTCAACGAAAAGTACATCGAGGCGGCTAACGCCTACGATACCTTTGAAAAGAGATTTCCCTTAAGTGACGCTATCCCTTACGTGCTCTATCAAAAGGGCATGAGCTATTACCAGCAGATGATGGGTATTGATCGCGATCAGACCCCGGCCGTTCAGACCGTTAGAATCTTAGGTAGCTTAGTTGAGACCTATCCCGACGATAAGTACGCGGCCATGGCTAAAGCCAGGATCGCTGAGGCCCAAAATAACATGGCTGGTCATGAATTTTATGTGGGCGAATTTTATTTTAAGCGCAAGGATTATCGAGCGGCCATGAACCGCTTTATGGGCTTGATAACTTATTATCCCGATAGCGGCTATCATCATAGGGCCTATAACTACATCGCCCAGTACCGCGACTTAGTGGCTAGAGGCGAAATCGATGAGGGCAATCAGAGGCCCAGCGAATACGATTCGCCCTTCACTATTATCGACATCAACGAACCGCGATATTAAATTTATTTAAGCCAAAACCAAAGCCAAAGCCAAAGCAAAGCCAAAGCAAAAGTAAAAGCCAAACCCAAAACCAAAGCCAAAACCCGCAGTAAAAATACCAAAGCCGCGAAGAGGCCCCCTAAGGGGGCTTCTTCGCGGCTTTGGCATTGTTTTTTTATTCCGATATCGGGGTTTGATTTGTGTCTTTGCTTGTATCTTTCCCTGTATCTTTGTTGGGATCCGGGGTTAAGGATGAAACCACAACTTTAGATACGACCGGGCCGTCTAAGGCGGCCACGGTAAATTTTGCGCCGTAACCCTCCCAACTATCGCCAGCCTTTGGCAGTTCGCCAAACTTATCGGCTAAGATAGCGGCTAAGGTTCGGTAATGAACCTCGGAATCTGGTCCCAGCTCTAATGGGAGCGAGCGGCTCAGTTCCTCAAGGGAGACGGTGGTTTGGGCTATAACCGAGCCGTCTGGTTGGTTTATAACAGGCGGCTCTTCGTGATCAAACTCATCTTGAATTTCGCCGACAATGGCTTCTAAGATGTCCTCCATGGTCAGAAGTCCTTGCCAGGAACCGTATTCATCCCAAACTAAACCTAGCCTAGTTCTTTTTTGTCTCATCATCTCCAATATATCGTCGGTGAGCATGTGGTCGTAGATGTAGAGGGCCGGCCTAATCAAGCTCTGGAAATCATGGGTTTGGGTGGACAATAATAAATCTTTGGCGTGGATAAAACCCTCGGGGTTATCTTTGGAATCGCGGTAGACCGGAAGGCGCGTAAAACCGTGATCTCGAATGAGCTTTATGGCTTCCTTTGGCGTAGCTGTAGCTGAAATCGCCACGACCTTGGTGCGGTGGACCATGATGTCCCTAGCCGTGCGGCGGTCGAGGTTAAAAATATTGTTTATTAACCTCTCTTCGTTTTCATCTAATTGTCCGTCGGTTTTTGATTCGGCGATAAGTAGCTTAAGCTCTTGGGTAGAGTGAGCCGCCGATTCGTTTAGTTTTGAGGCCCCAAGGCAATACAAAATGATGCGGGCGGCGAAGTTTAAAACTTTGACTGCCGGTAAAAACATCAAATGAAATAAGCGCATGGGGTAGGCTAAAAACAGGACCGTCGTTTCAGCGCCTCTTATGGAGAGATTTTTAGGGGCCAATTCGCCGAAGGTAACGTGGATAAAGGTGATAAAGACAAAGCCGCAGACGATGGAAAGTGAGTGGACCAAGGTGGGGTTAGTTAAGCCAAAAAAGGCCAGAGTGGGTCTTAATAAGGCGGCCACCGCCGGCTCGCCCAACCAGCCTAAGCCTAAGCTAGCTAAGGTTATGCCTAACTGGCAGACCGAGAGATAGTCCTCAAGGTTGGTTAGACCGAACATAGCGACCTTGGCCCCGGACTTACCAGATTGGGCCAAAAGTTCCAAACGGGTAGCTCGGACCCTGACGAAAGCGAACTCGGCAGCCACAAATAGGGCGTTTAAGAGGACTAAGGCCATAGCGGCCAAGAGCATTAAAACAGTGTTCATTTTTAAGATGGTTTACTATTCTAAATTGTGAGCCAGGAAAGTCACGAAGGCCAAGAAAGCCGCGAAGCCTAAGAAAGCCGCGAAGCCTAAGAAAGCCAAGAAGCCTAAGAAAGCCGCGAAGCCTAAGAAAGCTAAGAAGGCCAAGAGCCAAAATAGCTAAGAGCCAAGAAAGCTAAGCCCCAAAATAGCAAAGAAGGCCAAACCGCCAAAGGCGGCGGACGCCTAGTCGATCTTAGAAAGGCTAAAGAGGCCGTCTACCTATCGGATTTATTATATGCTATAATTCACTAGTTTCAAAGGAACTCTTTTCCCCGGCCACCACCACGGCGCAGGGCTTGAGTGGTGGAACCGCAAAACACTTTGAACTGAAACAATAATATTGGCAATTGTCTCCACTGCGGCCCCGGGGGGGGATGACACCGGTTGACTTAAGCTAACACTAAAGTCGAAGAGGATGTTTGATGGACCAAATCCTTTGTGACAATTTCCTCTCCGGTTTGATCGCCGATCCCTTCGCGGTCTTAGGCGCCAGGCCTGCCCGCGTGGACGGTAAATCAGGGGTTCTATTTAGAGCCTACCTACCGGAAGCCAAGTCGGTGACCGCTATCTTGGCCGGCGACCAAACAGTGACCTTGGTTCCCCAAGGTCCCCCTAACACTCCCCTAAGCGCCTTTTTCGAGGCCTTCCAAACCTTTGATCACGATTTTTCGCCCTACCGCCTGCGAGCCGAGTTCGAGACTGGCGCCGTCACCTTCTACGATGCCTACAGTTTCCCTCCGGTCTTAGGCGAGCTGGATCTATTTTTGTGGAACCAGGGTAACCACTATCGGATTTACGATAAGTTGGGGGCCCACCCCATGGTCCACCGGGGCGTGCGCGGGGTCCACTTTGCCGTTTGGGCGCCTTCGGCCCGCCGGGTCTGCTTAGTTGGCGACCGCAACCTTTGGGACGGTCGCCGCCTATCAATGCGACCTAGGGGATCATCGGGGGTCTGGGAGATCTTTGCTCCCTACTTTAGGCCAGGCGATCGCTACAAATTTGAGATAACCACGCAAGGCGGCGATCTCTTGATCAAGGCCGATCCCATGGGCTTTTACATGGAGATGAGGCCCAAAACAGCCTCCGTAGTCTACAACCTCGACCAATACCAATGGGGCGATGAGGGCTGGATGTCGGGCCGCCGTAGCGCTAACCGCTTAACTGAGCCCATGTCGATCTACGAGATCCACTTAGGCTCCTGGCGCCGCCATCCCGATGGCTCCTGGCTAACCTACCGGGAAGTGGCCGATCAGTTAGTGCCCTACCTAAAAGATTTGGGCTTTAACTGGCTCGAGTTTATGCCCCTAGCCGAGCACCCCTTTGACGCTTCTTGGGGTTACCAGGTCTCAGGTTACTATGCCATTACCTCCCGCTTTGGCACACCCGATGACTTCCGCTACCTAGTCGATCGCTGCCACCGCGAGGGCATTGGGGTTATTTTAGATTGGGTGCCCGCCCACTTCCCCCGCGATAGCTTTGCTTTAGAATACTTTGACGGTACCCACCTCTATGAGCACGCCGACCCGAGGCAGGGCGCCCATTCCGATTGGGGTACTCTGGTCTTTAACTACGGTCGCAACGAGGTCAAAAACTTTTTGGTGGCCAACGCCCTATTTTTCTGCGACGCCTACCACATTGACGGCTTAAGAGTTGATGCCGTGGCTTCGATGATCTATTTGGATTACTCCCGTAAAGAAGGCGAGTGGATCCCCAACCGCTTTGGCGGCCGGGAAAACCTTGAAGCCTTGGAGATGCTTAAGACCTTAAACACCAAGATTTATGAGCTCTTCCCCGGGGCTCTGACTATCGCCGAAGAATCGACAGCTTTTGCGGCTGTTTCCAGGCCGGTCCATTTGGGCGGCTTAGGCTTTATGTTTAAGTGGAACATGGGCTGGATGCACGATATGCTCGACTTTATGAGTAAAGATCCTCTATTCCGCCGCTATCACATGGATAGATTGACCTTTGCCTTGCTCTACGCTTTCCATGAAAATTTCTGTCTGCCTCTCTCCCACGATGAGGTGGTCTACGGCAAAAGATCGCTATGGGATAAAATGCCGGGTGACTATTGGCGCAAGTGCGCAAACCTAAGGCTCCTTTTGGGCTATATGTTTGCGGAGCCAGGCAAAAAGCTATTGTTTATGGGAGGTGAATTCGGGCAGATTAACGAGTGGGATCACGCTCGAGCCCTCTCTTGGGAACTTACCGAGCGCCCTGAACACCGTGGATTACTTAACTTCGTTCGCGATCTAAATAAGCTATACGCGTCCGAACCGGCTCTCTTTGAGCGTGACTACGATTGGCGCGGCTTTGAGTGGATTGATTTTCACGATAGCGATTCCACCGTGG
Organism: Deltaproteobacteria bacterium; assembly: GCA_031279155.1. Lineage (GTDB taxonomy): Bacteria > Desulfobacterota > Desulfarculia > Adiutricales > Adiutricaceae > JAISWF01. The sequence continues at coordinate 22,122 of JAITJB010000322.1, forward strand.
TCAGCTTCTTACGCCACGGCCGCAACCCCGCCGACTCTATCCTCTTTGTCTTCAACTTTACCCCCGTGCCCCATCAAGGTTATCGCTTAGGCGTGCCTAAGATGGGCTATTGGCGTGAGCTCATTAATTCCGACGCTTCTAGTTACGGTGGTAGCGATGTCGGTTTAGGCGGTGGGCTCAGAAGTGAGTCGTCACCATCCCACGGTCGGGCCCAGAGTTTGTCCTTGACCTTACCACCTTTGGGTTTTTTGGCGCTCAAATGTTTTTAGGGGGGCATTGTTGATGGGACGCCAGGTAATTCAGAGCGCTAGCTTGTTCTTCAGTCCAACTGGTACGACCCGTAGGATTGTAAAAAGCATCGCCAGAGGGTTGGCGCTGAGGCCCCGTGACTTTGATTTAACTCTTCCCGCAGCAAGGGAGCGGGGCGTGACCTTAGAGAGAGATGAGTTACTGCTCTTGGCTTTTCCGGTCTACGGCGGCAGGCTCCCTCAGCTTATAAGAGATTACTTTGTGAAATTGCCTTCTGGCCGAAGGCCAGCCGCCGCCGTGGTGGTTTACGGTAATCGCGCTTATGAAGACGCCTTACTAGAGCTCTTCGATCTTTGCCACGCCAAAGGTTACGACGTGGTCGCGGCGGCGGCCTTTGTTGGCGAACACTCCTATTCTCAGGTCATGGGAAAGGGCCGCCCGGATCCAGCCGATGAGGAGAGGGCCAGGTGTTTTGGCTTAGCCGTGCGCCAGACCTTGTTATCCGATAGCTCTCTGACCGATAAACCGCTCCTTAACAAGGGAGCTCGCCGACCCTATCGGCAATACCTCAAAAAATTGCCCTTCAGTCCAGAGACCACCAGGCGGTGCACTAAGTGCTTAACATGCGTCCGCAATTGCCCGGTGGGAGCCTTTATTAACGGCGATCCCCGTAACATCAACCACGATAAATGCATATTGTGCGCGGCTTGTATCAAGCTTTGCCCGGAAAAAGCCAAGTCCTTTCTCGACGATGATTTTTGTGACGACATGGCGGCTTTGGCCTCGTCAAATTTGGAACGCAAGGAGCCTATTACCTTTCTGCCTTAAGTCGCCCACATATTAAAGAAGACCTACCCGGAGAAACCCCTCTTGATAGAGCCGGTTTTTCCGGGATTTTTTTTGGCCAAATCGTATCGGTTATTTCAGGACAATCCAAAGCGTCATTAACAGCAAAGGTAAAGGACAAAGGCTTAAAGGACAAGGGCCAAAGCCAAGCCAAAGGTAAAGGCCAAAGGCTTAAAGGACAAAGGACAAAGGCCAAAAGCCAAAAGGCTACTTTACTTGGAAATTGGCTCTGGAAAAAAAATGTAAAATGCTTTTAACTTAAGCTAACCCATAAAGCTTCGCGGATGGAAAGAATGGATGACAAGAATGGATGGCAAAAGTGGATGGAAAGAATGGATATAGCATGGGCCAAAAGAGAGCTATCAAGCCGCGCCTTTGAATGTTTACCAATTGGCGCCCTTAAGCTAGCCCAAAGTGACCAGATATAAGGCGCTACTTTACTTGGAAATTGCCGGCCCAAAAAGTAAGTAAAATGCTTTTAACATAAGTTGAGCCCATCGGATCGGAGGCCTGGACATGGAAGCGGCCAACATATCGCTACTAAAAGAAGATACAAAAATTATCATCGAGCACTTAAGGCTTTTTCCTGGCTACAACCTAGCTCAGGATATCGAAAAGCGAATGAGGGCCTTAAATCTGACTCAAAGTGAGCTGGCCGATCGCATGGGCGCCTCGCGTTCGACTATCGGGAAATATCTCAACAATCAAGCTCGTCCCAATAGTAAGGAAAAGTTTAAGGAGCTGGGCTTGGCTTTGGCTATGGACGAGGCCGAACTCAATAAGTTTTTATTATCCAATTGTTATCCGCCTCTTTATGCCAAAAACCCCTTGGATCTGGCTTGCCGGTTTATCCTGTCCAAAAAAGACGCCTTTAAGCTAGAAAAAATCGTAGAAGTCTACAACCAATTTCTGAAAGCCAAGGATTTAAATAGGTTTCTTTTAAGTGATGATACTGAAGATATTCCGACGGTCAATTTAAGCCAGGAGTTTAGCGTCAATATCAATTCCGAGACGGGTTTTTTAGCCTGGTTGGCTGAGCACGACCAAGATATGCGGGCCAAGGGCAAGACCTATCTGCCCCACAGCGATCTAGCCAACTTCGTTAACTTGTACATAGGCGATCCCGAAAGTGGCAAAAGAAGCCTCTACGATTTTTATATCTGCGGTAACATCTCGGTTGCCGTAAAAAACTTGTTATATCCCATCTTGGCCAAAAAGGAGATAGCCGTCCGGAGGCTGAGGCCAAAATTAATAGTCTTTGGGCTGTATGTCAACATGACCAAAGAAGAGATGGCCATCATGCTCAGTATCCCCAAGCTTAAGTCCTTTGACGATCCTGTGTCCCGCGTTGACCGGGCCATTTTACTAGCTCTCCAAATGGCTCATAAGAGGTACCCGTATTTTGAGTTGGCCAACGCCAAAAAAGCCCTCTGGAATATGGGCCAAAACAATTGGCCGACCTTACGCAACTTTTTTGAGAACAAAAAGAAAAAAGCCGCCGAGGCCATAGCCTATTATATTAACAACAGAAGCCAAAGGGATATTTTATTTGAACAATATTATACCGACTATGCCGCTAAAAGTATTGCAAATTATGTAAACGACATATTAATGTTTCTTGTTGATGTTAAAAGCTTGACTGATATAGAAGTGAGTGAATATGTCCATTTGATTAATGATGATAGTTATGATGAATAAGAGGTCGAAATAATGCCATATTCCATCAGATTAAATGTTGAAAATGATCAAGATAATGCTAAAAGTTATACTATTGAAGGTAGCAACCATTTGATAGTCGGTAGGCAACAAGACTGCGCCATCGTCTTAGCTGATGAGAATGTCTCAGACTACCACTGCCTGATAGACATATCGCCATCTTCGTCGGCTATAAGGGACTTAGGGAGCTTAAGCGGCACTTACCTTAACGGCCAACCAATTGGTCAGAGGTTTCGAGATATTTCTAATAAAGAATTCCACCCGACTGAAAACGTGACCTTTTTCCTTAACTCAGGCGACTCCATAAAGATAGGAAAGTATAAAATCAACCTGGAAATATTTGATTCTAGCTATGCGGCCAAGTCCAAGCGTTATTGTGAGCTCTGCGGGGAATCTCTTTTAGACGATGAAGAGGATTTTTGCGCGGAGTGCCAGAGGGATCCAGGAAAAATACTAGATTTTTTGATGGCTAAAAGCCCCAATAGCCCATATAAAAATATCGACCTCTTAGGGCAGGGGAGTATGGGTCAGGTCTGGCTGGTGGAAAACCGATCTGACCTACAAAAATTAGCCCTGAGGATTTTGCCAGCTAATGCTTCCGATGAGGAAAGTTTAAGGCATTTTCGGGCATCCATCAATATGGCCTCAAAGCTTGAGCACCCAAATATTGTCAGGCAATTTGAAAGCGCGCACGCTGGAGGGGCCTACAAAATCTTCATGGAATACTGCGATGGAGGTAGTTTACTGGAATTAATGAAAAAAAATGGCGGTAAATTGAGCTTGGCTCTAGCCAGC
>JAITJB010000027.1 GCA_031279155.1 Deltaproteobacteria bacterium
AGGGTAGCCATGTGAAGAAGCTCAAAGGATGAAGCCAACTTTAGGCTTTCCTCGCCCAATTCCCAACCTAAGGCGCCATAAGAGAGTCCAAAAATAATGGGTCTTAAGCGCTTGCCCCCGCCGAGAAGACTGTAAATACCTATCTCGCCAAAAAACCCCTGGTCCTCCTCGAAGACGCGCCTAAGGGTTTGGTTGATAAGATCTGTTAAGCTAGAAAGCCTTGTGGAAAGAAGCTCAGAGGTCATAATGAACCTAAATGAGGGTAGCCGCCAAATCGTAGTGGCCGGCTTTAGTCAAACGGGCCTTAACCATCTGGCCGGATTGGGGTTGCTGACCGTCAAAGTAGATTAATCCATCCACCTCCGGCGCCTGGAACTCGGCCCGACCGGTCATGACCAATTCGCTATCATCGGATGGTCCTTCGACCAAAATATCCCGCTCTGTCCCGACCCTGGCCCGGTTTAGGGCTAGCGAGATGCGCCTTTGTCTAGCTAGTAAACCGCGCCGGCGCCTCTCTTTGATGGCTTGGGGGACCTGGCCAGTAAAAGTGGCGGCTTCCGTCCCGTCTTCGGGGCTGAACTTAAAAACGCCAACGTGGTCAAAAGCCCCCTCTTCAACCAGGCGGACGACTTGATCGTAGTCTTCCTCCGTCTCCCCAGGGAATCCGACCATCAGGGTAGTTCTTAGAGCCAAATTGGGCCACCAGGACCTAAGGCGCCCAATTAAGGCCAAGGGATCCGATCCCGAACGCCCCATGCGCCTTAAGATCTCAGGGGAGGCGTGTTGGAGGGGGACGTCTAAGTAAGGAACCAACTTAGGCACTTGGGCTAAAGCCTTAACTAGAGGGCTGGTCAGCCTCTCGGGGTAGGAGTACATGAGCCTTAACCAGCTAAAATCCCCGCACTGGGCTATAGCCTGAGCTAAGTCGGCCAAGTTTTTATCCCCTTCCCGCCAAGCGGTCAGATCTTGGGCCACCAAAGTTATCTCCAAAACCCCGGATTCAGCTAATGAGGCCGCCTCTTTAACCAGCGAATCCATGTTTCTGGTTACCAAAGGACCCCTTAGGCTAGGAATCAGGCAATAGGCGCAGCGGTGATTACAGCCCTCAGCAACTTTGAGCCATGCCCGCCATGGCGGGGTACCGGGCTGACGCTCCCAGGTCTCAAAGGGCCCTTTGGGCGGCGGTGGAAACTGATCAAAAAGATCGGCTACCGCCCTAGTAAACCCATGGTAGTCAGCCGGAACCATAACCAGTGAGGCCTCAGGGAGATTTGTGGCTAGCTCGCGACCGTAACGCGAGGCCAGGCAGCCGACCACAACTAAGTGGGCCTCGGGTTTTTTGACCTCGGCGGCCTCGAGCACGGCGGCGACCGCTTCTCTGGCCGCCGCCCCGATGAAGGCACAGGTGTTAACGATAATAAGATCGGCTGAACTTGGATCCAAAGTTGGCAGAAATCCCATGGATGTCGCGGCTCCTAGGAGCCTTTCACTGTCAACGAGATTTTTTGGACACCCAAGGGAAACCAGATGGACGGAAAGCGTGTTGCTCACTTGACCGAATTCTCCCCAAACCTTGGTCCCGGGTCTTTGGGAAGAGTCTTTTTGGCTTCCTCCCACAACCTCTGAAGTTCTTCGAAAGTAGCCTCTTCAGGTTTGGTACCTTTTTGGGCTAAGGCGGATTCAATATACCCGAAACGGGCGATGAAGCGACGGTTGTAGGCATCTAGGGCCTTTTCGGCCGATAATCCTAAAAGCCTAGCTAAATTGACCACTGAGGCCAGCACATCTCCGATCTCGTGATTTAAGCGATCTTTTGCTTCTGAAATTTGGGCTTCAGAACTTTGGGCCTCAGACTTATTGGCCTCAGACTTATTGGCTTCAGATCTCTTGGCCTCAAAAGCTTCTAGCTCGTTATCGAGCTCAATGAGCTCTAAATTTAAAGTCCGCCTGACCTCGGAAACATCGGGAAAGTCAAAACCCGAGCGACCGGCCTTCTGAGCTAGCCTATGGCACCTAGTTAAGGCCGGCAGCGCCTTGGGCACTGTTGACAATACTCCGCCGGTTTTCCCTTCCGAGCGCTTAATTTTGTGCCAGAGCTTAAGGAAGACATCGAGGTCGTCTGGGATATCAATATCGCCAAACACGTGGGGATGCCTTTTAAGCATCTTGTCGGTGGCCGCATCCAATATTTCTTTTAAGCCAAAATTAAAGCGCTTTTCGGTCAAACGGCCAAGAAAAACTAAGAGAAAGGCTACATCGCCGGCTTCTTCTAATACCCCGGGTCCATCATCTTCGTTTAAGGCCTGACGCAATTCGTATATTTCTTCCAAAAAGTCTTCGGTGACCGTTTTAGTGGTCTGACGCCTGTCCCAGGGGCAGCCGGCAAATGGGTCTAGTAAGCCGTCAATGAGGGATTCCAGCCTGGTTAAGGCCAAAACAGCGTCTTTACTGGGACCAGTGGGCGGCAGCTTAGCGCGGTTATGTTTTTCACTCATTGGCTGGCCTCGGCCAGTCCGGAGGCGACGGAGAAGTTGTAGCCGTAGCCGGGCCCGATGAACCTACCGGCGCGGGGTCAAAGAGAAAGGAATTTTCCTGGACAAAGCGGCGCAAAAAGTCGGCGTTAACCTCTTGCGGGGGGGTTGAGTTAATTCGCTCGAGCCAGGCCACGCTGAGCTTACCGGAATTAGCTTTAACAAGGGCAATCAAAGATTGATAATCCGTGGGCAAGGTATTTATGGTCGCTGGATGCTGCGGGGCGACTTGAGCCGATTGAGCCGGAGGTTTAGGCGGCGCTGTTAGCGGCCCTGAGGCGACCTGGCCGTTTTGGCTGATATTTCTAAGGAGAGTTTGCGGTAGCCAACTCTTGACTTGAAGACAAAAAGGCTCTAGTTTTGGCCAGATTATGGAATTAGAGTAAAACGTCTGGCCGGGTTCGGGTTTAACGAAAACCATGGTGGCGTTCATTAAGACCAGACATAGCATCAGGCCCTTCAAGATACCTAATAGGCCGCCGACAAAGCCGCTCCAAAACGGGGTTATAGCAATTTTAACAATTTTATCAACAAAAACAGACATTAACCCAATCAAAAAATAAACTATTATATAGATTATTATAAAACTTAATATGCCCCGATAGGCCGGGGAGTTGAGGATCATTTTGAGCTGTTCTGAACCAGAGGGCCAGTAGACGCTAGCCACCCAAAAAGCTATAAAAATACCTAGATTACCTACTATCTCCCTTATCATCCCCCTGAAAATGCCTCTTAACAAAAAATATGATAAAATAACGATAAGAGCAATGTCAAGGGCACTCATTATAACCTTCCCGTATGGCTCATTGATGGATTTATCCCGATCCTAGGCGCTAGCCCTTTACCCGGGCTTTTCTAAAACTTATCCGACGCTCAACCGTCAACGGCGCCCGAGGGATTTTAAGCCTAAAATATACCCGAATTCTTTCATAGAATAAAGGCCCGGGCCAAAGTACTTGGAAATTACTGGCTAAAATTAAGGCTATAACATTATTTAAAAGCCGCTCGAGGCCTTACTACGCTGATTTTTGGCGGTTTTTCGCCATCTTCCGTAAGCTCAGCCACAAAAGCCTCAATGGCCGCTTCGGCGGCTACCTGCTCAAGGTCATTTTTAGCCTCGAGTCTAATCGCCCCTTCGGCTAGAAGGGCCGAATAAATGTCTCTTTGTTTACCTAAGATCTTAAGAACCCGAAGCGATCCCTTAACCGGGTCGTCCAAGGCGTCCTTGGCTTCCTGAAAGGTGATGGAATCGGTGTCGAAATTTTGATCGCTCATAGCTTATCCTTTCCGAGGGGGTCAGTAATTAATTTTTTCTTAAAAAACTTCGGCTGTATTATAGCACAGCCTGGACTTGCTGGCCGATTTTAACTCCACACGCCACATGGGCTTTGGCCCACCCCAAACCCTAATAATTAATCCTAGGGGGCTTGAGTTGAACGCCTAAGGGTTTTCTGGACATTAAACTGAGCCTGATGTAAAATTGTCATGTTTTTGGGGTCAACCAGACCTAAGTCAAGCCGTAGTTAATAATCAAACTTTTCCTTTCTTTCTTTGCTCTTTAGACTTTAACTTGCGGTTTTTTTCACTCTATTGGCGTATTATTGATTGGCAAATCGTAGAGTTCATGACAAAAACCAATAAGAAGAAAAAATCCCAGCAACCTAACTCAGCGGGTCAGCCAATCATAACCCTTACCTGGCAAGCCCAAGTTTTAGAATACGGCAAAGCTATCGCCGTTGCGGTAGTTTTAGCTCTGATCATTCGATCCTTTATCATCCAAGCCTTCCATATCCCCTCCGGCTCTATGATACCGACCATTTTGGAAGGCGACCGGGTGTTGGTCACCAAGTTCTCGTTCGGCATCAGAAACCCCTTCACCAATAGAGTTTTAATTAACACTGGCAGTCCAAAACGCGGGGATGTGGTCATTTTTATGTACCCTGACGATCCCGCAACTGACTTTGTCAAAAGGGTTATCGGCCTCCCCGGCGAAAAGGTTGAGATCGTAAACGGACAGATCAAGATAAACGATCGTTTTATTGAAGACGACCACGGCCACTATGACAACCCTTTTCAACTTAGCAGCCGTAATTTTGGTCCGGCCATCGTGCCAGAAGGCCATTATTTTATGATGGGTGATAACCGCGACTACTCCAATGATTCTCGGGTTTGGGGTTTCGTCGATTTTTCGCTCTTAAGGGGCAAAGCCTGGCGAATGTACTGGTCCTGGAATCCCGCATCGGGTATTCCCTTCTTAGAAAGGCTCCGAACCGATCGCTTGTGGCGTAAGGTCGACTGAAATGCCTAAAGGTCTATTTTTTATTACCAAGCTATCATTAGACTGCCAGGCCGCAAACTCCCACTTTTCTGGCCCCTTTCCAAGGGGTCTTTTTTTTGGCCATATAAAGCTATCTTAAATTTTTTACCTTCTTTAATATATGGAGGCGGCCATGCCCTACGAACACCTGGTCTGGCCCAAAGATCTTATCGATCTGGACCAGTTAACTGCCGAACACCTGACGGCTGTCTTGGACGCGGCCGAAAATTTCCGGGAGGTTTCCGAGCGGGAGATCAAAAAAGTACCCACCCTAAAGGGTAAGCTTGTGGTCCTTTTTTTCCATGAAAACTCCACCCGGACTCGCTTAAGTTTTGAGGTGGCGGCCAAAAGACTTTCGGCTGAC
>JAITJB010000056.1 GCA_031279155.1 Deltaproteobacteria bacterium
ACTGGCGTATCAATACCATGTTCGGCCGCCGATACTTACAATAGCTGTTCCGATAAACTGGCCGAAGAGCTTAGAAGAAGCGGCTATGACTATGTCTCGTCATATTGCGATATCGAAAATCCCAATCCAGGTTTCTTTTCACCAGACACCATTTCGCGCCATGGCTATATAACTATTCATTAATTTAACCGTGGATAGCTTTTGAAGCCTTATTGAACGTGTCTTTAAGAACTTTAGGTTGGACCAAGGTGGTCCAACCAATCCGGTAGACTTCATCGAAAGCTATAGGGTCCTCCGGGCTCATGGTGCACAAAAGCGGCACTGTAAAGCGGCTTAGGGTTTTGGCCATGGCTTTAACTTCTGAAAGATATACTTCTAGGTTGCGATTTTGCTGTTTGACCGAGGTCTTACAAGATACCATAAAGAGCCTACCGTCAGAACTAGCGGCCAGAACGTCGCGTTCGGTCAGAAAGCGCGATCGCCCTGGGGCCGATACGGCTACCCCGCTAGAAACTTCAAAGACCGTCCCGCCAAGGATATTTATGGCATAAATAGCCTTGGCCGTAAGTTTTTCGTACCAGTGGCCGTCTTTAAGGTCCATAAATCTTCCCCCTGGCCAGCTAAACCTCCAAGTTGAGGTTTTGGGCTTCAAACAAAGACTGTAGCCGTTGGTTATTAAGTCTTCTTTGTAAAATTTATTTTTTTGGCCGGAATTTAAGATTTCGGCCATAAAAGAGAGCATGGCCTCAAAAAAAGGATCGTTCCAGTCCTTGGCCCCTCGGTTCCAGCCGTAGTCGGTGACCGGGGCTTCCAATAAAAAGTCTAAGCTGGCCTGAAGGCTGGTCCCAACTACCGGCCGCTCTTCGGGTTTATCTCCCAGGCGTCTGATGACGTTGCGGTCGAGCAGCCAAGCCGGGGCCCCGTGGTTTTTGGCCCATAAGCCCAAGGCCGTCCCCTGGGGCTTGGTTCCGGGGGTAACGTTAACTTCGGCGTGCTTGGCCAGTTCCGGCGGCAGATGGGCGTGGACATTGGCGGCTGAGAAATCGGTGGCTAAAACGTAGACGCTTTTAAGGCCCAATTCGGCGGCTTTTTGCTGGTAGACCTTGGCCATGTGGTTGACCCACTCATCTTCCGGGGTATACAAAAGGACGACCTGAGGCTTTTGGTGGCTGTTAATGGCCAATATGGTGGCCTCGCTTAAGCGGCTTAAAGAGGTGATAAGCGTGGGCACCGCCTTAAGCTGCCAGTCGGGCTTGTGCAATAACGGAGGTCTTTGGTTTGGCTTAGGCGGCCAAAAGATTTCTCTTAAAGTTTCTTGGGCGCTTTCAGTTAAGCGATCGCCCCGCCAATCGACCTTATAGGCCAGTATGCGCCCGCTAGCTTCTAAGTTATAGCGCTCAACGTTATAGTCTAAATTTTCAAAGACGTAGAACCTTCTATTAAATAAGCCATTTGTCCAGTTTTTGGTGTCAGCTAAAAGCTCGATCCTACGGGCGTCAGATAAAGCCTTAGGGCCATCGTAGGGCTGAGAGTTGTGGATTATTAGAAAGCATAAGACGTTTAAGTGCGTCCACAGGCAATCAATGCGCCTTTTGTTTATAACGACGTTAAACAGGGCGTCAGCTGGAACCGGAATATGGCTAGAACGACACAGATGCAATAGATCCCATGGCGGGTTGGGCTCGATGTGGTAGGATAATTGCTGGAGCTCTAAGTACTGTTTGGGCGTAAGCTGCTTTTGGACCTGTAAAGATTCCGTGTGAATAGTGTTATCGACCTGTCGGGATACGGCAAATTTTTCTTCCGAGAGCTGCAAAAACACGTGGTCAGTCTTCTTTAAGGCAAACATCCCGGCTAAGGAAGATTTTTTCATGCCGCCCATCATGTTGACGGCTAAGGGGCCGAGATTGTCCTCGAGATCTCTGAAGATTTCTTCGACCGGTTTAGCGCCGTTTTGGGCTTCCTCTTGAGAAGTGGCCATAGCCAAACCATTTATGGGCACATTTGGCGAGAGCTTAGAAATAGTATTGGCTAAGACAGGGTATAAATTGGCCACATGAGGCGTGTAGAGGAGAGTCACCGAAAGGGGCTGGTCAAATTTTTCCAAATACCCCATGTAGGGTATCAAGGTGCCGGTAGCCGCTTCGCCTATAAGGGAGACAAAATGGGACTTGGGGTAAGAGACTTTAATGGACGCACTTTTGGACGCATTGCCTGTCATGGTCCCCTCCAAGGGTTCTTGAGCCGGTAGCCAATTAGCGTTAAAAAGTCTAAGCATCTCTCAATATATCTTTGATAGTTTTTTTGTCAAGGGGCTTGGTTAGGGCGTTTTTTTTTTAAAATTTTTTCGCGTGCACTTGTTTTTTGGCAAAAATTAATGAGGAGTTTTTATGGATCAAAAAGTTATCGTCATGTTGGGCGACAGCCTAACGGAGTTTAACCGCTGGGATAAGATTTCTAATGAGGCTACCGTCATAAACCAAGGTCTTTCGGGCGACACCACCGGGGGGCTATATTACCGCTTAAATCTTACCGTTCACGCTAAGCCCGATCTTATATTTCTCCAAATTGGCATTAACGATCTAAGTCAGGGCCGAAGCCCGGAAGATATTGCCTCTGGCTTAAAACGCCTATGTGAGGCTTTAGTTAGCCGTTTGCCTCAAGCTAGGTTAGTAGTCTGTTCTTTGGCCCCGGTCGGAGAAGATAAGTTTTCTTGGAATACCACGACTCTTACTAACGCCATGGTCAAGGCCACCAACGAGCTTATAGAGGCTTATGCCCAACAAATGGGCCTATACTACCTAGATCTCTATGGGCCGCTTTCCGATGAAACCGGAAACCTCCCCGACGAGTTTACCGACGACGGCGTCCATCTGGCGGCCCCGGCCTACGAGGTCTGGCAGGCGACATTGGTAAGATATCTGGCCCAGTTTCCCCTATAACTTAAATCAAAGCGTGATAACCAGTCATAATCTCCCTTTCAAAGTTATGATAATAGCCAATTCGGCTTGTTGTTCCCCCTTGAAGCCTTAAGAAATCTAATCAGGCGAGTCCCGGCCCTGAGATTTTCCTTGACTTCAATGAAACATGTGTTATATTGCAATTAGTTCTCAGTTTCATGTAGGCTGGGTTGCCAAAAGGCCCCGGCCGCCGACCTGAGTCCTCAAAATAACTGGTTAAAAGCCGGTTTATCGTATTGGTGGGGAAAAACTGTCCCGTGTTTTGTTTTAAACGTGAGCCAGGAAAAGGAGACCTATATTATGGAAACGATTATCGTAATCTTGGTCATTGCTGCCGCTATGGCTCTATGTGTCTATAAGATTTTTATTAAGCCGTCTTGTAACTGCGGCTGCGAAAAGTGTAAGCCCACCAAAGCCGACGACGACGAGCCCAAATTCGATCCTTTAGCTGAATAGATTTTTTAGCCGTTTTTTTGTCCGTAAACTAACCGGTTCGTGAGCTGGTAATTGTGAGCTGGTTATCCTGAGCTGGTTATAAAGATAAAGCCTACGAAAGGCTTCCCTGGAGTTAGTTATGAATACAGAAAACAACACCACCTTGCGGGATCTGAAAAAAGGCCAGAAAGCTGTTATTTCCGGTATAACGGCTGATGGCGAGATGGGCCGCCGGATTAGGGACATGGGGCTGGTCCCTGGCATCAAGGTCCAATGCGTGGGTCGGGCGCCTTTAAATGACCCTGTCGCCCTTCGTTTGATGGGATTTACCCTTACCCTCCGCAATCGTGAGGCAGACCACATTAACGTTCAAGCTATGGGAGCCTGATTGGCTACCTGAAAACCCATTTAAGTTAATTGTGCCAGGTCTTTCAGGAAAGAAACCATGTACGCTACCAACGTGATCGCTATTGCCGGAAACCCAAATTCCGGCAAAACCACGGCCTTTAATCGCTATACCGGGGCCCGGCAGCATGTCGGCAACTATCCCGGCATAACTGTCGAGAAAAAGGAAGGCTTCGCCCATCTTGATGGTATTGAGGTCACTTTAGTTGACTTACCAGGGACCTACTCTCTGACCGCCTATTCCATGGAGGAAGTCGTAGCCAGGCGCGTGTTGGCCGAAGAACGACCTGGCGCCGTCATTGATGTTATCAACACCGGAGTTTTGGAACGCAATCTCTACCTCTCTGTCCAAATGCTTGAACTCGGTATGCCGCTCGTCTTGGCTCTCAACATGATGGATGAAGCCAAAGCCGCCGGCGTCAACGTAAACTACAAACGCCTTGAGGAACTGACCGGTCTTAAATGCGTCCCGACCGTGGCCCGCAAGGGCGACGGCTTAGACGACGCTCTAAGAGCGGCAGTGGAACTGGCTAAGAGCACAGCTGGCCGGATTGAGCCCTTAGTTATCTCGTACGGCTCCGATATTGATCAGGCTCTAAACGAGATGGTCCCCATAGTCAATTCCGTTAACCTCTTGACCGACCGCTATCCGGCCCGCTGGATAGCCATGAAGTTTTTAGAGCACGATAAAGAGATTATTGGGCGCGCCGAGAGGCATGATAGTGCGACCAGTAAAAAGCTCAGCGACATTGCCGATAGAGTTACAGCTCACTTAAAGGCTACGTTAAACATCAATCCCGAGGCCATGATTGCCGACTATCGTTATGGTTGGATAAGTTCCATATTGAAAAACGGCGTTCTCGAAGGCGCCGACGATATCTTGGAGCGCACGGCCTTTTCCGATAAGCTCGATAAAGTTTTGACCCACCGCGTCTTAGGACCCATTATCTTATTGTGCGTCTTATACGGCATGTACTTTTTAACCATCGAGGTCGGCGATTACCCCTTAGGTTGGGTGGGGTCCTTCTTTGAGTGGTTAAGCGATACCGTGGGGTCGGCCTTAGGCGACGGGGCCCTAAATTCGCTGATAACCGATGGTATCATTGCCGGTGTGGGCGGCGTCTTAGGCTTCGTGCCTTTGATTATGATCATGTTTTTGTTGATAGCTATCTTGGAAGACTCTGGCTATATGGCCAGGGTGGCCTACATAATGGATAGGGTCTTTAGGCTCTTCGGTCTTCACGGGGCTTCCATTATGCCCTTTATCATCGGCGGCGGTATAGCCGGTGGTTGTGCGGTGCCCGGGGTTATGGCCAGTAGAACCTTAAGATCGCCCAAAGAAAGACTGGCCACAATCTTAACCGTGCCCTTCATGACCTGCGGGGCCAAGATCCCGGTCTTCTTACTATTTGTCGGTATCTTTTTTGAATCCAATAAGCCCCTAATCATGTTTATGATAACTCTAGGCGGCTGGGCTGCGGCCTTAATTGTGGCTCGCGCGCTTAGGTCAACTCTCATCAGAGGCGAACCCACGCCCTTTGTCATGGAGCTTCCGCCGTACCGCTGGCCAACTTTCTCCGGCGTTGTCATTCACACCTGGGAGCGGACCTGGCAGTATATTAAAAAGGCTGGAACGGTCATATTGGGGATATCCATCCTCATTTGGGCGGCCATGACCTACCCGGGATTGCCCGATGATCTTCACCATCAGTTTGAGGAACAGCGCGAAGCTTTAGCCGCCCAATCGGGTTTGTCTGAAGAAGAAATGGAAGAGCAAAGCGCTGTCATCGATAACGACGAAGAAGCGGCCAGTTTAGAGAACTCCTTTGCCGGAAAACTCGGCCGCTCCATAGAGTGGATTACGGCCCCGGCGGGCTTTGATTGGCGCACCAACATCGCTTTAATTGGCGGTATAGCCGCTAAAGAAGTTGTTATATCAACCTTAGGCACGGCCTACTCCTTAGGTAGCGTTGACGAGGAATCAACAACTCTATCTGACCAGATCAAGAAAGACCCTCACTGGACCATGGCCAACGCCGTTTCCTTAATGGTCTTCACCCTTTTGTACTCACCTTGCTTTGTAACCCTAATGGTTATCAAACAAGAAACCGCACGGTGGCGATGGCTATTTTTCAGTCTCTTCTTTGATCTGGCTCTGGCCTACTTTATGTCTGTATTGGCCTTCCAGATGTTGTCGTAAGAATCGTCTCGATATGAAATAAAAAAAGCCGTCCGAACTCCGGGCGGCTTTTTTTTTCAGGCTTTTTTGATAGCCGTCTCTTAAGGCTAACCAGCACAGCTATCTTGTACGATCATATTTTACAAAAGCTTTAGACCATCTCTTCTTAGTTCAGGATAGTTAACTCAAATCTTATTTCATTAGCCTTTAAACGCCGGTTCTTTTTGTTGAAATTCAAGATCCTAGAAAGTATAATCATAGAGATCGTTAAGTGAGCTTTGGATTGCCGAGGGCCTAGAGCAGAATGCCTAGTACAGAGCGCCGAGTGTAGAGCGCCGAGTGCAGAGTACCTAAAGCAGAGATCTTAGAAGCGCTCTGGCCAGTTTTTTTGGCTTGACGGCTAGTTAGGTTAACGCATTTGACGCTTTCCTAAATGGTCCGCAATAAGCGGCTTTGCTGCCTATTATATTTAGTCGAAAAAGGAGAAATTAAATTTATGGCTGAGGACAAGAAATTGACCACGGCCGCCGGCGCCCCGGTGGCTGACAACACTAACTCAGTGACCTTTGGTGAGCGGGGCCCCATGGCCCTTCAAAACCCGTGGTTCTTGGAAAAATTAGCCCATTTTGACCGCGAGGTAATTCCTGAGCGCCGGATGCACGCCAAGGGTTCGGGGGCTTTTGGAACCTTCACGGTGACCCATGACATAACCGCCTACTCTAAAGCTAAGATCTTCTCTAGCGTGGGCAAGAAGACCGATGCTTTTGTCCGCTTTTCAACCGTGGCCGGCGAGCGCGGGGCTGCCGACGCCGAGCGCGATATTCGCGGCTTTGCCATGAAGTTCTACACCGAAGAAGGCATTTGGGATTTGGTTGGAAACAACACCCCTGTCTTCTTTTTGCGCGATCCGCTGCGCTTTCCGGATCTAAACCACGCCGTTAAGCGCGATCCTAAGACTAACCTCAGATCGGCTCAGAACAACTGGGACTTTTGGTCCATGCTGCCTGAGGCCCTCCACCAGGTAACTATTACCATGAGCGATCGGGGCATCCCGGCCTCTTATCGCCACATGCACGGCTTTGGTAGCCATACCTTCAGCCTAATCAACGCCAAAAATGAGCGCGTTTGGGTGAAATTCCATCTGGCCACCGAGCAGGGAATCAAAAATTTAACCGACCAAGAGGCGGCGGCCATCGTGGCTAACGATCGCGAGAGCCATCAGAGGGATCTCTTCGAGGCTATTGAGAGGGGAGAATTCCCCCGCTGGAAGGTCTCAATTCAGGTCATGACCGAAGAGCAGGCCAAAAAGCACTACGAAAATCCCTTCGATATCTCTAAGATCTGGCGCCACGCCGAATTTCCCAAGCAAGACGTGGGCGTTTTGGAGTTAAACCGCAATCCGGAAAACTACTTCGCCGATGTTGAGCAGGCTGCCTTCAACCCGGCCAACATCGTCCCGGGTATTGGACTCTCTCCCGATAAGCTCCTTCAAGGCCGGCTTTTCTCTTACGGCGACGCCCAGCGCTACCGCTTAGGCGTCAACCATCACCTCATCCCGGTTAATTCTCCCAAAAACGGCTACCATGCCTACCACCGCGATGGCCAGATGCGCACTGACGGTAACTACGGGGCTACTACATCGTATCAGCCCAATAGTTACGACCAGTGGGCCGAGCAGCCTGACCGCCGTGAGCCTCCCTTGGAGTTAGCCGGGGCCATGGACTCTTATGAGCCCAAAAGCGACGCCACTGACGACTGCTTTATTTATCCTGGTTCGCTCTACCGTTTGATGACCGAGCCTCAGCGGGCCATTTTAATCGATAATACCGCCCGCAACATCGGCGGGGTGACTGAAAACGTCCAATCCCGCCACGCCGCCCATTGCTACAAAGCCGATCCCGAATACGGGACCCGCTTGGCCGCCGCTTTAAAGCTCGACTTAGATAAAGTCATTAAGCTAGCCAACATGACTTTTGCCGAGCGGATGGAAGCTACCAGCTGCAAATAGCCGCGCGGGCTATAGAGTCGCGCACGCCTTATAGAGCTACGCAGCCTAATAAAACCGCGCAGCCTAATAAAACCGCGCAAGCCTTATAAAACGACGATAGATCAAAAAAACCGACCGCCGTCACCTCTGACGGCGGTCGGTTTTTTTGATCAAATCCTAAGCTACATATGATAGAATCAAAGAAGTATCTTGTTGTCTTCTTGGCCGTCAAGGTCATGGTTTTGATCGCGGCTTGATCTAGAGCCGGCGGCAAAATCGTAGATTTGGCTTTTCTCTTAGAAATATACGGTAGATTTTTCTTTTGTATTCGGAGCGTTTTAATCAAATGCCAGTTTTACCCTTTAAAATAAATGGTGCCCGAAGCCCCATGTCCGGCATGACAAATTTTGCCATAGTTTTATTTGCGATAGTTTTCTCTTGGTTTTTCTTCCAGGCCTCTCATGCTCTAGCTCAACAACAGGTGGTAGTTCAGGTGATGAGCGTTGAGAGCTACCAGTCAGCTACACAAGAGGTTTCTAGGCTTCTTAACCAGGGCGCGCCTTCTTTTATGGTCTCTGAGGACGTCCCTGGAATTGGTCCTAGATACCGCATCTACATTGGACCCTTCGACAGCCGCCCCGAAGCCGCCGGGGCGGCTGAGGCCTTAAAGGAATCTGGCGTCGTTAAAGATTACATCATCCGTAACGCTAGCTCTGTGAGCCCTCTCTCCAGCCCGACGGCTGCTGCTCCGGTTGTAACCCCGCCAATAGATCAAGCCGGGGCCGTTACCCCAACGTTAACACCGCAGCCAGGCCAGCCAGTAGCCCAGCCAACAGTCCAGCAGCCAGGCCAGCCGGTAGCCCAGCCGCCGGCTCAGAACGCTACCGATTACTGGCCGCCGCCAGATCAAGCCGGGGTAGTTTCCCCGCCGCCGGGACAAGAGTCAGGGCAGATGCCAGGCCTGGTAGTAGTCCAACCGCAAGGACAGCAAACTGTTCAACAGTCAGGCCAGCCATTAGCCCAGCCGCCGGCGCCAAACGCAACCGATTACTGGCCGCCGCCGCCGGCCCAAGCCGGGGCAGCTTCTCCGCCGCCGGGACAACAGTCAGGACAACTCCCAGGCCTGGTAGTAGTCCAGCCTCAAGGACAACAAACAGGCCAGCCATTAGCTCAGCCGCCGGCGCCAAACGCTACCGATTACTGGCCGCCGCCAGATCAAGCCGGAGTAGCTTCTCCGCCGCCGGGACAAGAGTCAGGACAGCTGCCAGGCCTGGTTGTAGTCCAGCCGCAAGGACAGCAAACAGTCCAGCAGCCAGGCCAGCCAACAGCTCAGCCCCCGGCTCAGAACGCCGCCGATTACTGGCCGCCGCTACCTGAGCAAGCTGGTCAAGCTGGTCAGGCTACCCCGCCGCCTGCGGCTCAGGCGCCTCAGGGTGGCGCCAATGCTTGGCCGGCCCCTCCGAATCCTGTGGATCCGACCGCAGCTGGCGTTCCGGCTGGAACGCCCGTGCTCTACGGGCCGCCAATGGTTGTAGCTGGCGCCCCGCCTCAGGGCGGCGTGGCCGGCGCCATTACCCCAGGGTCTATGAAAAACCAGGGTTTTGTTATCTTAGCCGATCTCTCTTCAAGCATGCGGCGCATATCGCCCTGCGTGGGCGGGTTAGTAAAGCAAGAGGCCGTTAACATCCTTTTGCGTAAAATTAATCGGCGCATTCCTAGCCAGCCGTTTCAAGCGGCCCTTAGAGTTTTTGGTTACAAGCAGGCTTGGACCCGTAAGGATTATACGACCTTGTACTTTGGGCCAGCTACTTACGATCGCAGCGCTCTAGAAACGGCTATCGGGCGTCTCTTCGCCGCTGACTCCATCTCTCCCTTTGGTTGGGCCTTAGTTGATAGTGAGAGCGAACTTTCCACCATGAATAGCCCTAGGGCTATTTTGATGTTTGCCGACTTCGAGGTAACCGCTGACCCTGGGGCTCCGGTCGATAAGGCCAAAAACATCCAACGCAAATTCGGAAACGACACCAGAGTCTATACCTTCTTTGTTACCAGGCAAGCTCAGGCTCCCAGGCTAGCTAGAGACATAGCCGCAGCCGGGGGAGGCAAAGCCTATGACGTCTGTGATATGCTAGGTAATGAGGCCGGCTTTGAAGCCATGATGACCGAGATATTCGGTACGGCTGATATCCCGCCATGTAAGGATAGCGACTCCGACGGTGTCTGTGACGACCGCGACGTCTGCCCAATGACGCCAGTTGGGGCGCCGGTTGATGAGCGAGGCTGCTGGATCGCAGCTTATTCACAATTCTTTGATTTTGATAAGGCCGAAGTTAAGTCGGCTTTTCATCCCAGGCTAAAATACGCCGCAGAATTGATTACCAAAAACCCGCAGATAGGCGTGGTAACCATCGCCGGTCACACCGATGGCGTGGGCACAGAGGCCTATAACCTAGACCTAGGTAAGCGCCGGGCCGAAGCCGTCAAAGAACTCTTAATTAAGTTTGGCGCGCCAGCTGAGAGACTTACGGTGGAATCCTTTGGTAAGTCTAAGCCGATTGCCGACAACGATACCGAAGAAGGGCGGGCCAAAAATCGCCGGGTGGAATTCCACGTAGGTCAGGCGCCGAGGTAATAAGTAGACTATCTTGATTGTCTTTTTTGTCTTTTCCTTCTTTTCCGTCTTGGCTATTTGGCTATTTGGCAATTTAGAGTCATTTTTTCCAAGGTTCGTTCAAGATAAGGGTATTGGCTGGAAACTATGATCGGGCCAGTTAATAGAGGAAATATCGCTTCAATTTGGGCTACGGCTAGCTACCGCACGGCTCTCCACAGCGAGCGGACTAACGTAACGCAGTATTTAACTAGGAGCGAGGCCCAGGCCATGGCCCACAATACTGTGGGCCCCATGCAGAGATTTACCTACTTGTCGCACCAGGTCGCACCAGTTCCGGTGGGGCGTCATTTAAGCGGCCATATCCCGGATCTGACTAAACAAAATTATAGCGCTTTAGCCGACGCCCAGAGTCACTACCATGCAGGCGACTATCTGCCCCAAAACTATAACGCCCTAGGGCAGGTGGCCCGGATCTCCGATCAAGCTTCGGCCGGGGTGGTCATCAACCGGGTCATCTGAAAGCCGATAATCTTATCTTCTCAAGTGGTCAATCGACCGATTGGAAGCCCTTCAAATTTTACCCGCCGATTTTGGATTTACCACGACTGGTACATATAAGGCCTTAGGTAGCCTATGAGATCTTGCGATGAGCTTTCATGGGTTATCATGTTTTATCATGTTTTATCTTGGGTTATCTTGAGCTAGGGCAGGGTAGTGATAAAATTTTAAAAAAAAGTAATTGTTTGTTTAAATAGCCACAAGTATACAGACTTCATTCTTGACAAATGGGCGCTATCGAATTAAGATAAAATGAACGCGGAATTAGCACTCATTTTCTAAAGGCTTTGGCGGGGTTTAAGTTTTCAATTGACAGTCTCTAGGCTGGTTCTAAGAAAGAAATTTTTAACATGCCGTTCAGTATTGTTGAATTTGCTCGAGTAAATCGGGTTATATTGATATGGGCTCTATTTTTCGGCCTTATTTACATAATGAGGGAATTATTTGGCCTAATATTTATTACGTTTATAATGTGCTTTGTTACTCATGGTATTACTTCAAAAATTCATAGAGTGTTAAAGCAAAGAAGAAAATTTCTTGTAATTATAATCTATATAATTTTTGTTATTCTAATTTTTTGTGCACTTTTCTATGCTTTCCCGAAGATATTTTCTGAAGCAAGGACTTTTACTGAGCAATTACC
>JAITJB010000159.1 GCA_031279155.1 Deltaproteobacteria bacterium
CTTCCCGGCGGTTGGGGCGAGGTCCAGGCCTACTATCTAAGCCAAGATCAGGCTCATATGCTTTCAATATTTGGCACCAAAGAGCTATTTTTACTATTTGCCATCCCCCAAATAATCGCCACCACGACCTGCCAGTCCGTCTCCCAGCAATTGATCCAACCGGCTATATCGGTTAACGATCCCAAGGGTTTCCGGAAGGCCCTTTGGCTGGCCGCCCCCTTAAACGGCATGTTTGGCGTTTTTATAATCTGCATAGGCTTAGCCGCCCGGGCTAACCCACAGTTTAGCGCCTTAGGCCCAAAGATGGCCGGCACCACCATGCTGTTCGCCTCTCTTCCTCCCTGGTTGGTAGCCTGGCTATTTGCCGCCTTCTTAGGCGCCATCCTAAGTAGTCTAGCCGCCGCCGTCATGGCCCCGGCGACCATATTTACCGTTGATATCTATAAAAACTTATTTAAAGGCGGCAGCCTTAGCGAAAAAAGCGAAGCTAAGGTCACCCGCATAGCCATAGTGGTTCTTTGCATCATGGCCATCACCACGGCCCGCAATCTACCGCCCATCGTCTCGGCTATGAGCTGGCTCTTCGCTTGGCTAACGCCCG
The DNA here is from genome assembly GCA_031279155.1 of Deltaproteobacteria bacterium. Lineage (GTDB taxonomy): Bacteria > Desulfobacterota > Desulfarculia > Adiutricales > Adiutricaceae > JAISWF01. Next base: position 602 of record JAITJB010000159.1, read on the forward strand.
TTTTCGTGCTACTTTTTCTGGGCCTTTTCTGGAGAAGATCTGTCATCGCCGCTAACTTAACTCTTCTCACCGCTTGGGTAGCCAACTGCCTATGGTCATTTACCCCGCTAGCTGCAAATATCGGCATGGCCGGCGTCCATAATGTCTATTTGACCTTGGTGCTCAGTTTAGTGGTCTCAGTTACCGTTTTGAGCTTGGGAGAGTATAAGCCCGGACTATATCGCGGCAAAACTATGGCCCAAAGAGCGGAGGAACAAAATGCTTTTTAAAATCTTCGCCCAGTGCATATCGGTCATCATCGTCATGGTCGTCGTTGGGGTTGGTCTCGACTACCTCTTTGGCAGCGGCAAAGAAGAATAAAACTAGATTACCTTACCGATCGCCCTAAAATCTAGGGCGATCAAGAAAGGAAAAATATAATGGACGGTCTAGGCATTGAGTTACCCTGGATGTTAAGAGTGGTGGGCGTCATGTGCGCTTACGGCGTCGTGGCCCTGATTGGCAGCCTATTAAATAAAAAATCTACCAAAAAATAATTGTAGTTTTATTAAGACATGCTTTTGGAGGATTTATACGTGAAAGATGTTATCGCCATTGTCGGTTCTGGCCTTATGGGTAGGGGTTTGGCCAAGGTTTTTGCCTTGGCCGAGCATAAGGTAAATATCTATGACGCCTATAAAAACGTAATTTTAGCTGCGCCAGATATAATAAGCCAAGAGCTCACGCTACTAGCCCAATCCGGGCTTATCGAAGAGAGACAGGCAATCGCCGCCGGCGATAACATCTATCCCTTTACGGAACTCGACCAGGCCGTCCAAGGCGCCGGCCTGGTCATAGAGTGCGCCCCGGAAAAAATGGACTTAAAGAGGGAGATTTTTAAAGAGCTTGATGGAATATGCCCTGAAAACGCAATTTTGGCTACAAATACCTCTGTTATGAGCGTAACTGAGATAGGGGTATATGCTACGCATAGGGAGAGAATAATAGGCACCCATTTTTGGAACCCGCCCCATATTATCCCCTTAGTTGAGGTCGTCCAGACGGAATATACGACGCTTAAAGTTATCGAAAAAACCATGGATATTTTACAAAAGGCTGGCAAAAAGCCCATCCACGTTAAAAAAGACGTCCCGGGCTTTGTCGGTAACCGCATGCAGCACGCCTTGTGGCGGGAGGCCTTCTATCTTTTAGATGAAGGCATTGCCGATGCTAAAACCATCGATGACGCCATCCGCTACGGCTTTGGCTTAAGACTACCTAAGCTAGGGCCCATGGAAAACGCCGATATGATAGGCTTAGATCTGGCCTTAGACATTCATGAATACATTTTAAAATATCTCTGCGATAGTAAAACGCCGTCAAAGCGCCTTCGAGATTTAGTTAATAGCGGTCATCTTGGCTTTAAATCCGGCGGCCAGGGTTTTCAAACCTGGTCAGAGAGCGACATGGAAAAATCTAGGAAAGATTTAATAGATTATCTTGTTAGTTACTATAAATAATACTAGTGGTGATTAATGTCAAAAGTTATTATAACCATCGCCCCGACTGGCGCCTGGCCGACCAAAAAGGACAACCCGGCCATACCGTTTACCCCCAAGGAGATCGCCGAAGACGTCTTTGAGTGCTATCAAGCCGGCGCGGCGGTGGCCCATCTGCACATGCGAGATGATAATGGCCAGGGCACGATGAATCTCGAAAAGTTTAAAGAAACTACAGCTTTAATTCGGGAAAAATGCGACATCGTATTAAATTTAACGACCAGCGGCGATTTAAACGCAACCGATGATACCCGCATAGCCCACTTAAGAGAGCTTAGGCCAGAACTAGCCTCCTACGACTGCGGGACGATGAACTGGAACCACAATAGCGTTTTTTATAATACCCCGGCTTTTTTGGAAAAACTTGGAAAATCAATGTTAGATAATGGCGTCAAACCCGAAGTTGAGATTTTTGACGCCGGCATGGTCTATACGTCCCTATATTACCGTAAGCTGGGAATATTAGCCGCGCCAATCCATTACCAGTTCGTGCTCGGGGTCCCTGGCGGCATTGGGGCCACAGTTGAAAACTTAGTTTTTCTCCGAAATCTCATCCCGCCTGATTCCACCTGGTCGGCCCTAGGCGTTGGTAAGGGCCATATGCCGATATTTTTGGCCGCCCTGGCCTTAGGGGGCCATGTGAGGATCGGGATGGAGGATAATATTTTTATTGATAAAGGCGTGTTAGCTAAAAGTAACGCCCAATTTGTCAAGCGCGCCGTCCGGATAATCAAAGAAACTAACGGTACCCCTGCGACCTCCGATGAGGCCCGGACCATACTCAATCTTAATAAAAGCTAAAGGCTCACTATGAAACCTGTAATCGTCAGCGCCGTTCGCACGGCCATTGGATCTTTTAATGGCAGCCTATCTACCGTACCAGCCGTTGAATTAGGGGCCATCGTCATAAAGGAGGCCTTAAGTAGGGCCAAAATTTCTCCTAACCTGCCAGATGAAGTCATTATGGGAAATGTCCTTCAGGCCGGCTTAGGCCAAAACCCGGCCAGGCAGGCGGCCGTTAAAGCAGGACTCCCGGTTGAAGTATCATCATTAACCATTAACAAAGTCTGCGGATCTGGTCTTAAGGCTGTGGCCTTAGCCGCCCAGGCCATTAAGGCCGACGACGCCCAATGCGTTGTAGCTGGCGGCATGGAAAATATGTCCCTAGCCCCGTATTTACTTACAAAAGCCAGAAACGGCTTTAGGATGGGCGACGGGGTCTTAGTTGATGAAATGATCCGTGACGGGCTGTGGGACGCCTTCAATGACTACCACATGGGCATAACAGCGGAAAACGTAGCCGATAAATGCGTAGTTAGCCGAAAAGATCAAGACGCCCACGCCTTACTATCCCAAAAACGGGCCATAGCCGCCATTGAGTCCGGGGCCTTTAAAAAAGAGATAGTCCCGGTGGTTATTTCCGGGAAAAAGGGCGAGATTATCTTCGATCAAGATGAATTTCCTAGGAAAGACACTAACATAGAAACATTATCCAAGCTTCGCCCGGCTTTTAAAAAAGACGGCTCAGTTACCGCCGGTAACGCTTCCGGCATAAACGACGGGGCGGCGGCTCTGGTCATTATGAGCGAATCAAAAGCTATAGATCTCGGGCTAAAACCACTAGCGACCATCGTAGGTTATGCTTCGGAAGGCGTAGATCACTCCGTTATGGGTTTGGGGCCCATTCCGGCCACTAGAAAAGTCTTAGGTATTTGCGGCTGGAAAATCGAGGACTTAGATTTAATAGAGGCCAATGAGGCCTTTGCCGCCCAATTTTTGGGCGTCGGCCAAGAGCTGGGATTTAATCTCGATAAAGTTAACGTAAACGGCGGGGCCATCGCCCTAGGGCACCCCATTGGGGCCAGCGGCGCGCGGATATTGGTTACATTACTCTACGCTATGGAAGAAAGAAACGTAAAGCGGGGCTTAGCGACGCTTTGTAT
>JAITJB010000259.1 GCA_031279155.1 Deltaproteobacteria bacterium
ATCGCCCAGGTCTCCCGAACGTCTACCGCTCGACCGCCGTTGGCCAGGGCTCGAAATTTAAGCTGGTCGGCGATATGGGTAGCCAAGAAGCCATTAGCGATGCGGTCACCATCTGCGTCAACAACCTCGACTTGTCGGGCTTAAACGCCTTCTAAGTCCGAAGTTATCTTTGTTTTCTTGACGTTCTTGGCTTTGTTGCCTATCTTGACTATCTTGACTATCTTTGCTTTCTTGGCTTTCTTGGCTTTCACGCCTTTCCGGGAGACTTTTTAGTGACCAGTCCCACGCTGGATCTCATCGCCTTAGGCGGCTTAGGTGAAATCGGCCTCAACTGCCTAGTCATGATCTACGGCGACGACATGATTGTCGTTGACGCTGGCTTGATGTTCCCTGACGCCAACCAGCCGGGGGTCGATCTGGTCATTCCGGATTTTACCTTTCTCAAAGAAAACAGCCAAAAGGTTAGGGCCGTGATATTGACCCATGGCCACGAGGATCATATTGGGGCCCTATCCTACCTTTTAAAAGACCTATCCGTCCCGGTCTACGGCACTCACTTAACTTTAGCTTTAGCTAAGGCCCACTTAGAGGAGGCCAAATCCCCTCATAGCGATCTAAGGCTAGTTAAGGCCCGCGATCGGCTGACCTTGGGGCCCTTTGACATCGAATTTATTAGGGTTAACCATAGCATTATCGATGGCCTGGCCTTAGCTGTGACCACCCCGGTCGGCGTCATCGTCCACACCGGAGATTTTAAATTTGATTCCAGCGGCCCGGAAAACGAGCGGACCGACTTATTTTCCTTTGCCAGTTACGGCGAAAAGGGTATATTAGCCCTTCTATCGGATTCCACCAACGCCGACGTGCCGGGCGTGGGCGTAACGGAAGCCGAAGTTGGTAGGACCTTAACGGAGATATTCCAAAAGGCCCAGGGCCGCATCATCTTGGCCTGTTTTGCCTCTAGCCTAACTCGTTTAAGGCAGACGGCTCTGGCGGCTACGGCCTCAAATAGAAAGCTTTTATTTGATGGCCGCAGCATGATAACTAACGTGGCCTTAGCTAGAGAGATGGGCTATCTCACCTTAGATGAAAGCCATCTCGTAGACGTCAAAGGCGCTCAAGATATCCCCGACCATGAGCTGGCCATCGTGGTTACCGGCAGCCAAGGCGAACCGCTTTCGGCTCTATCGCGCATGGCCAATAGAGAGCACAGGCATATTAGCGTTAAACCTGGCGACACCATTATCTTTTCGGCAAGGGTGATACCTGGAAACGAAAAAGCCATCTCAGCTGTCGTCAACCAATTCCACAACCTAGGCGCCATCGTAGTTGATAACCGCTTCCAGCGCATCCACGCCTCAGGTCACGGCCAAATCGATGAACTTAAGCTCATGCTCTCACTAACAAAACCAAAATACCTGATTCCCATCCATGGCGAGGCCCATCACTTAGTTAAGCACGCAGCCATAGCCGCCGAAACTGGTCTTACTAGCGACCAAATCAAAATCCTATCCGACGGTCAAAGGTTATCGCTTTATTCTGACGGCAGAGCAAGCTTAGGCGAAAGCGTCCCTACCGGAAGGCTACTTGTAGATGGAAACCGCTTAGGTCAATCTGGCGATCCCGTTATCCGAAGGCGCCTAAGGTTAGCCGAAAGCGGCTTAGTAGACGTAACCTTAGTCTTAGAGCCCGAGACTTTAAACTTAGTAGCTCCGCCCAAAGTTGAGGTCCACGGGGTCCACTACGAAGACGAACCAGATCTAACCGTAGAAGCCGAAGAAGTAGCTAGGTTAACCTTACAATCTTGGCTGGAACTTCAAGACCCGCTAGCCCCAGATTTTACCAGCCTCCATGAGGCCCTAAGGCGCGAGGTAAGAGCTCTTTTTAGGCATTCAATCAACCGTAAACCCTTGATCTGGCCTCAGATAATCATTATCAACGGGCAAATTCAAAAAACTCAAAATGCTCAAGACGATCAAAACGATCAAAATTTTCATAATTCTCAAAACGCCCAAAACGATCAAAATTTTCAAAACGCCCAAAATTCCCAAAACGCTCAAAATGATTCATCATCCACCAGCTAAAGTCTTAGCCAAAAAATTCCTCAAAATCATGGAAGTCCTATTTTGAACTGCGTCTCTGAGGCCGTTAAGGCCAAACCCCATATCGGGCCCCTCTTGGTTTTATGCGCCGCCGTGTGGGGGCTGACCTTCCCGGCTGGTAAGATTGCCTCCTTACAGGCCTCACCTCTAAACGCCACTTTGTGGCGCTTTATCATAGCCTCCATCTTATTAATCCCCTTGGCCATGCGCATCTCAGCGATGAAATTTAAAGATCTTAGGGCCAGAGATTTCTTAGGCCTGGCTCTGTCGGGCCTGACCGGGTTAGTTCTATATAACTTTTTTTTCATCAAGGGTTTATCGATGATCCCGGCCTCAAGGGGAGCGGTAATAGTCTGCGGCTCACCGGCCTTAATTTACTTAGGGGCGGTCATTTTTTTTGGCGAAAAGCTTACCCTAACTCGCTGCCTAGGCGTACTCATCTCAGCCTTTGGCACCGCTTACGTCATCACCATGGGTAGGCCCCTATCGGCCTTTTCCGGGGGCTTAGGGGCGGGAGATATTATCATGCTGGGCTGCCCGCTGAGCTGGACGGCCTATTCGCTTATCGGCCGAGTCGTTTTAAAGAGAATTAGCCCGTTAGACGCCAACACCTGGTCGGTCTTGGCGGCGGTTATCCTCATCTTGGTTACCATGCCGATAACCCATGAGCCCATTGGTCAGGCCGCTATTTATTCACTTAAAACCTGGACGACCTTGGCCTTTTTAGGCTTAGGCGGCACAGCTTTGGGCTTTACGCTTTTTTACATGGGCATCTCGAACATCGGGCCCCACCGGGCGGCGGCCTACATTAACTTAGTACCCGTATTTGGCATACTATACGGCTGGCTCATGTTTAGAGAAACCCCTGACAGTAGCCTTATTATCGGCTTAATCATGATTTTAGCCGGCCTAAGGCTAGTTCAAAAATATTAAAATGACCACTGGCGCTATCGAACATAACAGGCCGAAATCTCCCTTTTTTACTATCGAAGCTCGCGATCCCCATTTAAAGGCTAGAGCCGGTATAATCAATACCGAACACGGCCTCATCCATACACCCATGTTCATGCCCGTTGGCACCCGAGCTTCGGTCAAAGCCGTAGCGCCAGATGATCTTAAGGCCATAGGCGCCGAAATCGTCTTGGCCAATACGTATCATTTAATGCTCAGACCAGGGGTAGAGATAATTTCCAAAATGGGCGGGCTCCACAGTTTCATGAGCTGGCCTGGCCCGATTATCACCGATAGCGGCGGCTACCAGATCTTTTCTTTATCTAAAATGCGCAAACTTACCGATGAAGGGGTAATCTTTCAAAGCGCCTATGACGGCTCAAAGCACATCTTAACGCCGCAAAGGGCGGTAGAACTCCAAGAAGACTTTGGCGTAGACATTCTGATGTGCTTAGATGAATGCACAAGCTATCCTGCCGACAGAAATGATACCCAAAAGTCCCTTATGCTGACCTTAGATTGGGCGAAAAGATGCCGCCAAAGCTGGCCCGGCCCAAATCACTATCCGAGCTCTAGCGCCCTTTTTGGTATTGTTCAAGGAGGGTTTTACCCGGATTTAAGAAAACAGGCGGCCATAGCCATAAATGACTTAGACTTCCCCGGGCAGGCCATAGGCGGTCTGGCCTTAGGCGAACCCATGGAGGCCAGATTAGAGGCCATTGAAGTCAGTAGAAGTTATTTAGACGACAAAAAACCCCTCTACTTAATGGGTCTCGGAACGCCGCTAGATCTTATGGAGGGCATATTGAGGGGGGCCGACCTCTTTGACTGCGTCATGCCCACCCGTAACGCCCGTAACGGGCAGTTATTTACCCGCCACGGCCGGGTCAACGTCTTAAACGCCCGCTATAAAACCGATCCCAACCCGCCTGACGAAAATTGCCAGTGTTACACCTGCCAAAACTTTTCCCTAGCCTACCTGCGCCATCTCCACCAGAACCGCGAGCCCCTTTACCTTAGGTTGGCTACTATCCATAACCTGCGCTACTACCTAGATCTAGTTAAAGGCGCAAGGAATTCCTTGATTAAAGGCGCCTTTATGTGCTATTATAACGAGTTTATTAGCCAGCAAGAGGCCGGCCAATAATAGAGAATTTGGGCTTTTAGCCTTGGCAAAAAAAATTATAGTTAACCAAACCTAAGGGAGTATAATCATGCTTACCACCTTTTATCTCGCAGCCGCCCAAGCCATGGCCATGGCCCCGTCGGGCGACGGCTCCACCCAACAAGGCTCTGGCATGCAGACCTTGTTTCTTTTAATTGGCTGCGGCTTTATCTTTTACTTTATGCTCATTAGGCCGCAAAAAAGACAACAGCGCGAGCGGCAGAGCATGCTCGACAATATCAAAAAGGGCGACCGCATTCAGACCAGCGGCGGCCTCTTAGGGGTGGTGACCGCTGTTGAGGACAAGGAATTAACCGTCCGCATCGCGCCCGAAGTCAGGGTCAAGATAGCCAGGGGCGCTGTAGCCGGCTTAATAAAGAGCTCTGATAGCGCTAAAGCCCCGGAAGCTAGCCCGCCCGCCGAAAAGCCCAAAACCGACAAGCCCGCCTGAGCCCGGCGCCTAAGATTTACTGGACGCAGGTAAAACCAAAAATTTAAACCAACAGAGAATCTCACGATGGCAAAAAATCTCACCTGGCGGGGCTTAATTTTACTTTTTGTCCTGGGACTAGGAACCTTCTACCTACTACCGACGCTTTTGACCATTTCTCGGCCTGACTCGGAACTGACCGGCATATGGGCCAAGATCCTACCGGCCAAAACCATCAACTTAGGTTTGGACCTTAAGGGCGGCATATACTTAGTTATGGAGGTCGATCTACAGGTGGCGGTCAACAATTCCGCCCGCCGTACGACCGACGATCTGAGGCGCCGCCTTACCGACGCCAAAATCGCAGGCTTTAAGCTCCAAAACGAAAACTCCCCGACTATCCAAATCACCCTCGAGGACCAGGCCTCCCGCGACGGCTTGATGACGGTCTTAGATCAACAGTTTCCTAACCTTAAAATTGTCGAAGATGAGGGCTTAACGCTCTTTTTAACCTTCACCGACGACATGGTAACTGAAATTAAAGATCTAACTACCCGCCAGGCCTTAGAGACCATACGCAACCGTGTGGACATGTTTGGCGTAGCTGAGCCTGACATCCGGCCCCAGGGCGAAGACCGCATCGTCATCCAACTTCCAGGTTTAACCGACCCCGATCAGGCCATTGAACTCATTGGCCGCACGGCTATCTTGGAGTTTAAGTTAGTTGATAACGGCCTTAAATCCCCCCAAGAGGCCCTGCGCGATGGGCCGCCGCCAGGCACCGAAGTTCTCTTTGAGCGGAAAATCGACCCGGTAACTAGGGTTGAAACCAAAATTCCCTACCTCTTAAGAAAACAAGCCTTAATGACCGGCGATTCCCTAGTTGACTCGCGAGCCGTTCGCGGGCAGCAGTTTGGGGATCCACGCGTCACTATGACCTTCGATAGCCGGGGGGCCAGAGAATTTGATGAGATAACCGAGCGAAATGTCGGACGCCAGTTGGCCATCGTCTTAGACAACCAGGTCTACAGCGCCCCAACCATCCGCACCCGCATCCCCGATGGCGAGGCCTATATCGAGGGCTCTTTTTCCATCGAGGAAGCCAGGCTCCTGGCCGTGGTACTAAGGGCCGGGGCTCTGCCGGCGCCGGTTACGGTCATCGAAGAGCGGACCGTGGGGCCTTCCATGGGTCAAGATTCCATCCGCCAAGGCCTGACGGCTGGCGTGGTCGGGCTCATATTGATACTTTTATTTTTGTTATTTTACTACCGCCTTTCGGGCTTAGTAGCCGATATGGTCCTTTTGTTTAACTTCCCCATCATCTTAGGCTGCCTGGCCGGCTTTGGGGCCACGTTAACCCTACCTGGCATCTTCGGGTTAGTCTTAACTATGGCCATGGCCGTTGACGCCAATGTTCTGATATTTGAGCGCATCCGTGAGGAATTGCGATTTGGTCGCACTCCCACCGGGGCGGTGACCAGCGGCTTTAACCGGGCCTTTTGGACCATCTTTG
>JAITJB010000275.1 GCA_031279155.1 Deltaproteobacteria bacterium
CAACCTCAACTCCAATTGACCGGCCCTAGCGGTCAAAGCTGCGAGCGTAAAGATCTGGCGCCATCGTTGCACCGGGTTTAGGTCCCCTTTTTGGGAGACGGTTTTTTTATGACAACCGCTATTACCACTATCCACATCGTCGTAGCCTTTATTTTGATGATAAGCGTCCTTCTCCAGAGCGGTAAAGGCTCAGGCTTAGGCGCGGCCTTCGGAGGCGGATCTTCTTCCGTCTTTGGATCCAGAGGCCCGGCGACACTCATTAGCCGCGTGACCAGCGTAGCCGCCATTATCTTTATGGTTACCTCGCTGACCTTATCGATCTTCGCTCAAGGCGGGGGACCCACCGGATCGGTTGTGACCGAAGACGAAATCCCAGAGGTCCAGGCCCAAACCGAAGGAAAGCCCATCGATGAAGAGGCTCTCCAATTGCCGGCGGGCTCAACGCTCGATCAAGAGGGTGCGCCAGCTCAGGAGACTAATGCTCAGGAGACTAAGCTAGATCAGGATGCTAAGGCTCAAGATGCTGCCGCTTCCGGGCACGATCACGCAAGAGCGCCAGATTCGGCTGCTACATCTGATCCAGCTGCATTAGGCGCTCCAGCCAGATCTGATAACAGTTCGCCTGCCGCTTCTAATCCCACTGAGGCAAGCGGTGGTAATGAGGCTCCAGCGGCTGGTCAAGATCCTGATATTGATTCAAGCTTAAGCTCGACAAACCCGGCCCATGCTTCTAAAGACCCGGATTCATCCCAAGCTGAGAACTCTAGTCAGGCCAATGACGCCAAATAAAGCCCATATTTTCCTTGACGGAAAAAGGGCCATGAATGATAATTATTAATGAGACTTTCAAGGGCGTCGATGGGGATAAAATTTGGAGTCTGTGCGCGACAATCTTGTTTTTAATCTCGAGTCTTGGCCAGAGGCTGGCGTAAGTATCGATTTTATACTCTCGCCGCCGGCTCTACTTTCGGCCATGAAATCTGGCCTGTGGGAAACCGAGCCCCAGGTTGAGGAAGCCGCCGATCTTTTAGTCTTTAAGTCTTCCATGAGAGGGCATCTAGACATCCAGTTAGCCAGCCGGGTACTTAAAATTAAAGGCGCCTTTTCCATCAAGGTCCAGGTCTCCTGCACCAGGTGCTTAACGCCCTTTGTTGGCCGAATTAGAGATAACATCTCTGAGATCGTAAAATTAGTGGATCCTGGTGGGGATGCTAACGTCAAAGCCGCCGTTGACGGCGACTTGATAGTTACAAACAATCAATTTGATTTGGCGCCTTTGATGGCTGAGCTCTTCTGGCTAGCCTGGCCGACTAAGCCGCTTTGTAAACCCGACTGCGCTGGCTTATGTCCTTCGTGCGGGGCCAATTTAAACGACGGCGAGTGTTCTTGCCGCCGAGATAATGTGACCAAACACTAAATTTTGGTTTCTGGTTTTAAACTATTAGTTTAATTTCTGGAAACCTCTGACCGATACGGTCAATTTACCCGTTTATCGCGGGATAAAATAACGCCATTATCCATAAGCCCTTTGTGAAAGGAGGCGGCGGCGCCTAGGCATTTTAGGCGTCACGCGTAAAACCCATGACTGTTCCCAAGAGAAGATTGTCCAAGATGAAAGGCCGTCAGCGCCGTAGCCATTACAAGGCTTTGGCCCCCACGGTGGTTGGATGTGCTATTTGCGGGGCCCCGGTTCGGCCTCACATGATCTGTGGTAAGTGCGGCCAATACCGCCGCCGGGCTTTTGCCAAAATTACCGCGCAAACGACTAACGCGCCAGCCGGGTCGGCTGAATAATTAATGTTGCCCGTAAGGCCAGACCGTGATGGCAACTTATGACTATATCTAAGGTCATCTTGGTTACTGGTGGGACTAGGGGGATTGGCTTAGCTATTGCCAAGCGCTTAGCTTCTAAAACGGTAGCCTTAGTGGTTACCCACGTCAATCCCAAGGCCCCAGCTTTAGACCAGGTAGCCGAGGAGCTCACGCCCCTGTGCGGCGCTTTTGAGATCCAGTGTTGGTCAGTAGCCGATCCAGCGCTAGCCAGCCAAAAAGTCTCAGAAATAGCCGAGCGCTACGGGCGCTTAGACGTCCTAGTCAATAACGCCGGGGTCACTAAAGATAGCTTTTCGGTTAGGATGAGCTTTGAGGATTTTAAAAGCGTAGTTGACCTAAACCTCGTAGGGACTTTCGCTTGCTCTAAGGCTGCCGCTAAAATCATGATGCGCCAGAGATCTGGCCGCATCATTAATATTAGCTCGGTAGTAGCTTTTAGCGGTAACCCTGGTCAAGCCAACTACGTAGCCGCCAAGGCCGGTATTGTCGGGATTACCAAGAGCATGGCTTTAGAATTAGCTTCCCGCAAGGTGACCGTTAACGCCGTGGCCCCTGGCTATATTGAGACCGACATGACGGCGGCCTTAGATGAAAAGGCGGCTGGCGCCATTTTAAGTAAAATTCCCATGCAGCGCGTGGGCCGACCTCAGGACGTAGCCGAAGCGGCGGCCTTTTTGGCTTCTGATGAGGCTAGTTACATAACCGGTCAGGTCATACACGTCAATGGTGGATTATATATGTAGCCTGGCCTACAAGGTGGTAGGTATTATATTTATTAATTTAGGCCGGGCTTATTATTTTAGCCTCACCTAGCCTAAATTTTGCCCGACATCTTATTTGATAATATTCTCAAGGAGTGTACATATGTCTGATATTTTGGAGAGGATCACCAACGTGGTGGTCGAACAGTTGTCTATCGAGCCTTCGGCCGTGGTTTTGGAAGCTTCATTTCAAGATGACTTGGGAGCTGACTCCCTTGACTTGGTCGAGCTTATCATGGCCATGGAAGAAGAATTTGATATAAAAATTGACGACGAGGCGGCTCAAAATCTTAAGACCGTCCGAGACGCCGTCAATTTTATCAAGGAAAACCAGTAGACTGGAGGCCTTGTGAGGACCGACAAACCAAGACGCGTGGCAGTCACCGGCCTTGGCTTGGTGACTCCGGTGGGTATTGGGCTTAAGCCAACTTGGGAGGCTATTTTAGCTGGCGTTAGCGGGGTTGGGACTATTACCAAGTTCGAGCCCCAAGGCTTAAAAACCACTATAGCCGCCGAAGTCAAGGACTTTAAGCCAGAACAATGGCTGGACAAAAAGTCTATCAAGCGCTACGAGCTGTTCATACAGTACGCGGTCGCAGCATCCAAGATGGCGGCCTTAGACAGCGGCTTAGGCGTTTCTTTAGACGGAGTGGACCACGCCAAGGCTGGCTGCGCCCTAGGCTGCGGCTTGGGCGGCTTACAAAACATGGAGGATAACCACAATATCCTCCAAGCTGGCCGCCCCGATCGCATCAGCCCCTTTTTTATACCCATGCTCATCGGCAATATGGCCGCCGGGGTGGTGGCTATCGAGTTAGGTCTTCAGGGCCCTAACTACTTGTTGGCCACAGCTTGCGCGGCTGGCACCCACGCCGTGGGTCAGGCCTACCAGCTTATCCGAGACGGCGGCTACGATGTCATGCTCTCGGGGGGGACGGAATCGGTCATTACCCCACTAGCCGTAGCCGGCTTTAACGCCATGAAGGCCCTCTCCACCCGTAATGACGAGCCCCATAGGGCTAGCCGGCCCTTCGACGCCCAGCGCGACGGCTTTGTCATGGGCGAAGGCTCAGGCATGCTAGTCTTAGAAGAGTGGGAAAGGGCCAAAGCCCGGGGGGCTAAGATCTACGCCGAAGTGCTTGGTTTTGGGGCTAGCTGTGACGCCTACCACATAACCGCTCCACCCGAAGACGGTAGCGGGGCCATCGGGGCCATGGAAGCGGCCCTAAAAGACGCTTCCTCTCGCGGGCTTGTGCCCGAAGATATTGGCTACATTAACGCCCACGGAACTAGTACTGGCCTAAACGACAAAGCTGAAACCTATGCCATTAAAAAGGTCTTTGGCGAGAGGGCTCAACAGATCCCGGTAAGCTCGACCAAATCAATGACCGGGCATCTTTTGGGCGCGGCCGGCGGGGTTGAGGCGGCCTTTTTGGCCTTGACCATCAGCGAGGGCATGATGCCGCCCACAGCTAATTTGGAAAATCCCGATCCCGACTGCGATCTTGATTACGTGCCCTTAAAAGCTCGTCCTAAGGTCCTTAAGGCCGCCATGAGTAACTCCTTTGGTTTTGGCGGCACTAACGGCGTTTTGATCATGGGCCGGGCCGGCGATTGGGACTAGTTTAAGTTTTTCTATATTTAGCTAGATTTATATGGGTTTATCTAGATTTATATTTGGGTGATTTTTTAGGGCTATCTTTTTGGGCTATCTTTACTGACCATTTTTACGATTTTCTTTGAGGCTAGTCTTTTAGCCGCTTTCCTCGTTTTTCTGTCTTCTGTCTTCTGTCTTTGTCTTCTGTCTTTGTCTTCTGTCTTCTGTCTTCTGTTTTTTGTCTTCTTTTTTCATCTGGTTTTTAGCGAATTCTGCCGCCAAAATTATAGGCGGCGCCCGTAGAATACAATTTGATAATCCGCAAAATTTAGCTGGTAACTTTCTTCATGGAAAATAATCCATGAAAGGCTTGGATTGTAACTTTCAGCATGTCCCAAGGAGTTCCCGATGGTCCAGCCAGGAAGCAATTTCTTGATCGACCCGGCTTTAGATCGTGATCAGATTAGGGAACTGATCGCTAAGAAGACGTATATTGGCGTTGACTTTGGAACTTCAACCACCGTGGTCAGCGCCATCATCAAAGATGAGAATGGCCAGATAACCTCTAAGACCTTAACTTTAGAGCAGCCGACCGAATTAGGCGGCATCACCCTCCACCACCTGGTCAACTCGGTTTTGGCCTGGACCAATAATAGGCTCCTATTCGGTCGGGCGGCTTACGATCTGCGACCAAGTCTATTTGAGGGCATAGACGTCTTTTCTTCGTTTAAAATGAGATTGGGTATTGATATTGGCCCAACTTATCCCCAAACCAAGCTCAAAAGAGAAAATAATCTGCCCTGGGCTATCGAGGACGCCAACGACGCCACCAGGGAGTTTATCAAATGCCTCTTAAGTTCCGTTAAAAAAGCTATCAATACCTACGGTCTTCCCCAAGATCTCTGCTTTGCCGTCTCCGTACCAGCTTCTTTTGAGGCCAACCAGAGGCGGGATCTGCTGGAAAACCTTAAAGCCGCCGGTATGCCAGTTTTGGAGGACTGCTTAATTGACGAACCCAACGCGGCTTTTCTAAGTTTTTTGCAATTTGAATTCTTAAATAATTCCACTAATGAAATTTTAACAAAAATTAAAACCGATAAAGCCAATATTGTCGTCTATGACTTTGGGGCTGGGACCTGCGATATCTCGATACTCCAAGTATCAAGCACAAATAATAACCTTAAGTCCAGAAATTTAGCCATCTCCAAGTTTACGGCCTTAGGCGGCGACGATATCGACCGAGCTATAGTTCGAGAAATCTTATTAGAGCAGCTTCTAAAATCTTCTCCAGGTTACAGTCCCGAAAAGCGCGATCTCGATGAAGCCATCCTCCCTAGGCTCCAGCCAGCGGCTGAAAGGCTTAAGGTTGCGGCTTTTGAGTGGATGGATGACCGGGGTATTAATACCTTAGAATCGATGCAATCAACTCCCTCAGAGCCCTTTGTGGTTTCATCGGTTCCAGCCTTTAAGGTGCGTAAGCAAGAGCTAAAATTAGATAAGCCGCAATTAACTTTGGGGCAACTGGCTAAGGCCGTGGAATCCTTTGTGGGAGTCTACGATCCCATTGTCACCACTTCCCACGTATTTGCGCCGGTCGATGACGCCATAAACAAAGCCAATCTCAAAAAAAGTGAAATTGATGCTGTTTTGTTTATTGGCGGCAGTTCAGCTAACCCCTTAGTCCAATCGACGGTCATGGATAAATTACCGGGCGTTAAAGCTATTGTTCCTAAAGATCTTAGATCTCACGTGTCTTTGGGCTCAGCTCTCCATAGCTTCATCTATAACGCCTTTGGTATCGATATGATACGGCCCATTACCTCTGAGACAATATTTCTTCTGACCAAAGGCGATCGCGAAGAGGTATTGGTGCCGGCGTCCTCTGAGGTGCCTAGCCCCTCAAAAATAATAACCCATTTTATGGTCACCGGTGAGGATCAAAAGGTCATTGAACTTCCGATTTTTGTTTCCCAAAAAGAAAAAATGCTCGGCATCATTAAAATTGACGCCACCAAATCCGGCGGTTTTAAGCTAAACGAAAGAGTCGAGATTGCAGCAAGCCTAACCCATGATAAGCTTTTAGAAATCGAAGCTAAAATAGGCGAATATTTGATCAAGGCCGCCTTGCTAAATCCCCTGGCCAATAGCCCTTTGACCCCGATTGAAAAAGAAATGTTAGAGGCCAAACAAAAATTTAATGCGGCCCTTCTAAAGTATGGTACTCGCTCTATTCCCAAAGAAATCGTCTTAAGCTACGCTCAGGCCGCTTACGCGGCTGGCGCCTATGAGCTGGCCGCCGAGATGTATGGCGCGGTCGAAAGGCTAGACCCCAAAGAAGATCTATCTGTCTCCATGACTTGTGCCTATCAAAGGGCGGGTAAAAGCGCCTCAGCCGAGCAGTGGGCTGAGCGGGCCTACCAAAGAGAGCCAAGCGCTCTAACGGCCTATAATCTATCTTTGTTCCGTGAAGGGTCAATGAGCGAACAGTTACTGCGAAAAGCCTTAGATTTTGATCCTGGTTACACCATGGCGTTGTATAAATTGGGTAAATTGCTACACAAGCGTCAGAGTCCCGAAGGCAAAATATTTTTAACAGAATACGTAAAAAAAACTGAAAGATCACTGGATTTTAGTTTTAATACTATAGGCGATTTAAACGATATAATTTGGGCTGCTAATACTGTTGGACGACCAGAAATAGCAAACAAAGCCGAAAGACAAAAAAAGTCATTGATAGAGTTTAATAAGGCAAAAAATATCTACGATTCTGATAATCTAGTTGAATCTATTAATTATCGATCTTTAGTAGTAAAAGGAGATTAAAATGCGTTGGTGGATAAAGTACGATAAATTAAGTGTAAACCAACGTAGTGTTCTGTCTATTATTAGAAATAATCTAGATAGTGCATTTTGGATTAGGGGCTTTGCTGGGACAGGGAAAACCCTAGTCCTAACCCATCTCATGCAACAAATTGCCAATTTGGCGCCAAATGCAAGATTATGCTATATTACATATACTAAAGCCCTTGTAGAGCTTCTTAATTCTGCACCATTAGAAGATAAAAATAAGTATGATATTAAAACGCTAAGTAGTTTTGTATACGAAAAAAATAAATACGATTATATTTTTTTAGATGAAATACAAGATGCAAAAATAGATCAATTAAAAAAATTAAAACAATATACAAAGCATCTTTATGTAGCTGGCGATTTTAATCAGAAAATTTATGATAATAAATTAACTGAAGATGACGTAAAAGAGTTATTAAAACCAGAAATTATCGATCTATTAGAAGTCTTCCGTTTAACTTACCGGTCCTGTCAATTAGCCCTTAATATCCTCCCTGAAGCCAAGATGGTTAGCGGGAGTTCATTTATGAATTCATCAGATTCAACTGTTAATTTCGTTAAATCTGATAAGTTAGATAAAGAATATATTTGGATTTATAACCACGCTAAAGATAAGACTCGTCCCGGTGATCCCTGTGTTATTTTGTTCCCAGGTCATGAAAGTGTCTATGAGTTTTCAGAAATAATCGCGCTTCACCTCGGTTTGCCTCTGCCGCCAAAATTTGGATATGTTTACATTAGTGGCATTAAACAGAGAAGTTATTCTAAATTTAATGAATTTTGGGAATCTAACAATATTCCATTAATGTTTTTAGGTAACGGTAATGGTTCTTTTGTTCAAAGCGATACTGTTCCTTTAATTTATTTAATGACTTATCATAGTGTTAAGGGGCTGGATTTTAAAAATGTATTTATGCCAAATCTGCATAATGGCACGACTTTTATGCCACAAAAAAGACTAAGAGAAGATCCGAGAGCCGATCGTCGTCTTCTCTTTGTGGCTACCACACGTAGCAGAGAAAATTTATATATATCATATTCAAAAGATCAGAAACATCGCTATCTTTCACAGTTGCCACCTAATGTTGTTAATGACATTGATATTAATACTATTGCTAAGCCAGAAAATCCATATGAGGACTTCTTTTAATGGCTAGTAATATTTTACATCTACTAGGCATAACGACCGTAGAATGGCTTGATTGGTTGGCGACTGGCTGGCTACTACTCAATAGGAGTGTTGTTCGGGTTTACGGCAGCGACGATAAAGAGGGTATTTTTTCGCTTTTGGCTCAGGCCCCTAATGGAAGTAGATTTGACGCTGGTGACTTTCTCATAGCTGAATTAAATCAAAATTGGCGCGATAGTCTAGAGCCCGTCAAAGAAAGTCTTGGTCTGATTAGTCCCCGCTTGAGGATTGATTGTGTCAAACGGTTCATACCCTTTTCCGACCGTGGCCAGCGCTTACTAGCCATTGAGGCCCAACAAGCTAATGTGCAGCTGTCTCAACCAGAATTTGAGAAATTGTGGATTGAATGGAATGCTGAGCAGATTGGGATTCAAGCCCATTGGCAGGGGAAAAATCTCGTCCGGGCCCTTAACCTAGATGAGCCCGATTTTAGCTTGCTACCGCCAGAAGTTAATGAATACCTTTTAGGCCTTAAAGCCTTACCTAACGCCGATAAGGCTGTCTTGCTCAAAGCGACCAAGGCCTTGGCTTGGGCCAATGCCTTTGCGATTTTTGGTATAATGACCAGTGATAAGGAAAAGCAAAAACAAACTGACAATTTGCAATTAAAGGATGTAATCAATAAACTTAGGAAAGATTATAATTTTAATGATTTAGCTATTTATAAATCGCCATACATCAATATATTAAATCAACTTAGCGTTATTACGCAAAGTGATTATAATATAGATTTATCCTACGCATTAATTGTCGTTATCTATAGTTATTATAATATTATAGATTGCGAAAAAGATATTATACTTGAAAATTTGCTAGAAGATCTATGTGTATTAGATGAAAATCAAGATTTTAAATTAGCATCTTTGGCGGCATATTTTATTGGTCGCCGGATGGATAGAATACAAGTTACAACTTTATTGTATAATAGTTTATTTTCTATCTTGCCTTTTATGGAAAATAAGACAATAGAATTTAATATTGACATTAAAAAAGAAAAGGATAAATATAAAAAATATATAGATGGTCTTATCAAAAGTAGAGAGAAAAAACCGCCTGAAGCAGAGTCAGCTGAGCCTGTGCCAGCAGTACCATCAGTACCAAAAAGAAAGGTTGATTCGGAGCTGCCTAAACATGTATCAGAAGAAAATGGTGATTCTTCCCCATCTTCCCAAGACGAG
>JAITJB010000282.1 GCA_031279155.1 Deltaproteobacteria bacterium
CCTTTGGGCCCACAGCTGGGCGATAAAATCCCCGCCTAAGCTGGCCTTATCCGTGAGATTGCTTTGGTAGGTATAGACGGTATTGTCATCGCCCACCTTCCCGCTAAGGGTTAAAACCGTTTGCCCGCCTTTGGGGTAGCGTCCCACGACCAGACTCTGAACGCCTAAGAAGATATCGGGGATTCGGCCCGGAATGAGGCGGTTAACCGTTAAGCTGGAGGTAAGCACTGGCCTAACCAATGATGGGCTGGTAATTTTACGGAAAAAAGAGGCGATGCTCTCTTCGATGGATTGGTTGGGTTCCACAAAGGTGGAAAAACCCGAAGCCCCGGAGGCCAGGCGGTCCAACAAGCGGGAGTTAACGTCATGGCCAACGCCAAAGCAAAAGATGTTGGCCTCCTTTTTAGCGTTTTGGCCCAAGACGATCTCGATAAGATCTTCTTCCTTAGTAATCCCGGTCGTGGCCTGACCGTCGGTTAAAAAAATGATGTAAGTTGGTCTACCTATTGGGACCTGCTTGATAGCTGAAACCATGGCTTCTTCGATGTTGGTATTGCCGCCGGCCCTGAGGTTATTTATGTATTTCATAGCCTCGGATCGGTTTTTATCGTTCATGGTTACCAGTTCCGGCTTAAAAAGAGTGACCTGACTGGAAAAATCGACTAAGTTAAAGCTATCCTGAGGCTCCAGCCTCTCTAGGACAAACCTTAACCCCCCTTGGGCCTGAGTAAATTTTGAGCCCTCCATGGAGCCAGATCGGTCGAGAACGAAAATGACTGTCTTGGGGATCTTGGGCTTATTTTCTTGGGCCTCGATGACCGGTTCCACTAAAAAGAGAAAAAACCCGTCTTCATCGCTGTTGGGCTTGTGGCTTAAGACCATGCCGCCCATGGGGCCGGAGTCCATCAGATAATGGAACTGGAAGGAGTCGATAATATCGGCTTTAGAAAGATTGAGCTCAGCTCTTATGGGGCTAGATTTTTGATCTATTGTTACCCCATCAATCGGCGAGTAAAACCCGCTTAAACCTTGACCATTCAAAGTGATGACGACCTCTTGGCGAGCGATTGTCCGTCCCTGAGTTAAGGGGCCCTCAATGGGAAAGATGAAATCGACCCGGCCATCAACCTTGGGCAGCAAATAGGTCATAGATAGTTCTAAGGTCGATTTTTTGCCTGGCTCCAGAGGGAAAACCCTGGCCCGGTAAAGTCCTTGGCCGGCCCACTCCAAAAGGGCCGGATCTTTAAGTCTATTTACAATTTGCTGATAGATCTGGAAAGCCTCGTCTTTGGGATAGATTTGACCTACTAACTCCTTACCGTTAGAGACAAAGGTCAGACCTGAAACCTGACCACCAAGAGGTAGAGGGGCCATAAAATCGAGCTCAATAGGTTTTTTACTATTGTTTACTACAGTTTGCCTAAAAAGCACCTCAGCCTTCTGGCCATCAATATTGGCTATGAGTTCCACAGCTTCCACAGTGTAAGGAGCATTACGGCCGATTTGGGGAGGTTCTCGAGGTGCAATGACCGAAGTCTGGGCTAAGGCCTCATTAAAGCCAGCCAAACCAAGGCCCAAGATAAAGACCAGCGCTAAAGCCAACAATTTGAATATACTGATTTTATGGCTATCTCGAACGTTTACAAGCATAAATTATCCTTTCTTGGCTAGAGGGCGCAGGTGTTTGTGGGGGACCGTGATATTAAAAAAAGTACCCATTGGCTAATAAGTAATTTTTTTAATAATATCTTATATCTACGATAGGGTCAAGGGCTTTATCGGTTTACTTTAAAAAAAAGACCTGACTTTTTGATTTAACAAAAAGCGAGGTCTTAAAAAATATCCTGGCCGGATTTAGGCTAAATTTATAAGTTCTGGGAAGTTAAAAAAAGACCAATAGAAAACTTGTACAGACGGCCGGAGCTCTGACCGGGTTGTTGGCCGGTTTAGGGCCTAGGCCAGCATCTCGTACCTCGTACCCCATACACCAATTCCGACTCACTAAAAAATTTATACTTTTGCCCATCATCCAGAAATTCATCATACAAATCCACAAATAAATCTAAAAAGAATATTATAACGCCGTTTAGGGCGGTCTTTGTTTATGACGCTCTCATAAATCAGTTCAGTGCATTTATCCACACAGGTATAGTGTATTAAATCTTGGAAACATGCAGTTATATTATATGAATTTGGACATTATACCAGTCTTCTTTTGGCTGAATTAGCCTCGCTTGCAATTTCGAAAAGCGCGTCAAATTTTACAGCCTTTGGTGGCGGAGTTTCCTGCCCTTGCAAACGATCCGGCTAGTATTTATAATTGGATAGACGCGAAAGTTTATAATCAACAAACTGTAGAAATCATCGCAGAGTCTATGGTCAAATTAATTCGAGACGATCGACTGCCGGGATTTCGATTGGGAGATTTTAATCTAACAAGTAATAATATCAATTTTTTGTATTCATTGGATATATCGGATACATCCGGTGTGTTTTCATTTCGAGTTTCTGACCCCGTATATAATTTTTATCATTCTATTTTGGAGGGGGATTATGGACGACAGCAACAAAAAATTAAGTCTCTCAAAAGAAATCAGCGAGCCGGAAGAAGAGTGGGAAGACGACTTGCCTCCACCACTATCCGAGAAGAAGGTACGGGAGTGGCTGGAGCAACCGGATCCGCCACCCCCAAATCGTTGGAAACAGTACAGTCAAGTAATACACGTACTCGAAACTTGGGATTCGAGAGTCGCACACTTAGCCAGAATGATCTCCGAAATCAAGAGCGAAGCCCAGAAGGCGTTTTTGACTTCGAAACGGATGAAATATCAGGAATTCGGGACAACCGAGATCGACTCTCTTCGGGAGAAACATTATCGAATCGACAAGAGCCTGGAAGACTGGTGCCTACTTACAACAGAGGGCCTGAAAGGGGCTTACCTGATTGGAGAACACGAGACCGCCGACCGGGAGATCTCGGACGAGGACCTTTTGAAATTGTGGGAGAGAACGAATTACCACGATCAAGCACTAAGTGGTTGCCTGCTGTGGACTCTGGGAGTACTCAAGCAGCAAGCGAGGAAAAATATCGCTTCGTCGTCGAAGCCCGCGCCCCCTCAGGGTCGAACACCCGACTCCAAGCCCGACTCCGAAATCACCAAGGACACCGCGTCGAAGCTACGAGTGACGAAACTGGATTAACGGATACTTCAACTAGTGGTCGAGGTCCGAACCCTTCGGCATTTGAAACGTTTTTTTTTAGGAGGCAAAGCGGATTATCGGGGACGGCAAGAAGTTTATGAGGGTTTGATTCTTTGGGCGAAGGATACAGACAAACGCACATTGAGGAACGCTTGCGCGGCGTTCGCAACGTAGTTCTACGGCAGAAACTTTTCCGAGAAAGAAGCGGAACGCATAGCCACCGAATATGCCGCCGCCGTAAACAAGTCCAGCGTTTAAAGTTTTCTGATCGACATACAGGAGAAAATCCGCCAAGGCGCTGGCGAGGGCTACCGTTAACGTTCGGCGATTTTCAACTTTAAAGAGCGCAAAGACTCTGATGTTCTTCTAGGAAAACAAAATCGACACGTATGAAGAATTGTGCCGCCGAGCCTCCGCCGCGTCGGGTGAGTTTCACCGCCGCGACAAGGAAATCCGCGAGATTGAAGAAAAACAACGGGGCATCACTGAGATCCAAAAGCAAATTACCGTTTACCGCAAAACTTTCAAGACGTGGCAACGCTACAAAGCCAGCAAATTCAGCAAGGCTTTCTTTGAAGCGGAACGCGCTGACCTGACCCTCCACAGGGCGGCAAAAAAATCCCGCGACTATGGAGCGCGATGACACTTTGATTTTTCTTTTTTCCTTCGGAGGTGCGTCCATTAGTCATTGTTCGCTCAAACACATCGGGCGGTTTGGAACGAATGGCGGTTGCGCGCAAATTTACGGTTCATTCTTTTGCCGATACCTGTCAGCGTCTCGCAAAAACTTATCCAGCGGTACGTCTTTGAACAATTCGCGCTGCCATTGGGTGTAGTCAAACTGTTCCCGGCGCATCAGCGCAATAAACCGTTCGGCGGAGACCAAGCCCAGGTTCTCAACAAGTATGCGTAAACCTTCGCGCTTTAATAAAGTTTCATTCTGCATTTAGATACCTCCTCACAAAGTTCACGGGACTTATTGTCACGATTTTGGCAATCGTTTTGTTCAGGATTATCTTGTCGGTCGTCAGGAAATAAACTGCGTCTGCGTGAATTGCGCAAGCTACGTGCGCCGCATCCTTCTGCCGTAAGCCGAGCGTCATAAGCTCAGCGGCAGTCGCCGCGATTTCATTCGAGAAGCCAATATCGGTGATGGCGAGATTTTTCCACTCGGCGATTTGGGAACGCACTTCCTCATAGGGGTTTTCCGCGTTCTCGTAATCAAGGATAAACGACCAGACAAGTTCGAGTTTTTCCTCGTCAATCAGTTCCTGCACGTACAGCTTCGCATCGGTATCTTGCCGAATGACAAACGAAGTCTGATTGTCGAACGGACGATTAAAGCAACAGTTGTCAAGATACACGCGGGTCAAACGGCTTTCGGTCAAGCGCACACCTCCCTCATGGTTACTCCCCTATATTATATCATCTCCGTCCCGCCCACAGCCGGTTTAGAAGCCCACCCATATTTTTTGCGGCAGCTCAACGCGTTCCCGTCTTTTGGAGCGTGTGCTATAAAGTACCCGCAACGATTTTACCGGCGGAGGCTCGGCTCTTTTGAGCGCATCCGATAAAGCGGCGCGCGATTCGTCAAGCGTCTCAAGGGCATAAGGTTCGGACTTATCGTTGTCAATCAAACTTAAAGCGACGTCTGCGGCGTTAACCAGAAGAAACCATTTTCTTCTTTTGCCAAGAACCTTCCGTCAGCTTGCCCGACGCTTTGTCGCACTTGTTCCGAAAGGACACAATGGCGCGGTGAGCTTGGCCTGACACCTCATGCGTAAATTCAGTCATAATACGGGTTTCCTCGCCTTCGGATTAATCAAAATGGTAACTGTTGCCGAGTAGTCATGGACTGTTATTGCCTGTCTGTTTTCGCTTGTTTCGCGGCTTTTGTGAGCCAGTCTATGGGTTTAAACGTTCCTTTTGGGATAATCCAATCTCTAACTAATCGTGTTGCGCCGTCAATTTTCCCGTTGCCGCAGAGACTGTGCACTCGACGAATTTTGATACCCCATAACTCTCCGGCTTCCTTAGTCGTCATCCAATCCATACCCGTACCTCGCCCGCAACGAATCATATTTTGGATCATATCAACGGTTTCATTATACTACGTTATGGCGCAATATACAATAAAAACTTGTTCGTTCATAAGAAACTGATAGCTTATTTTGGCGGATAATGAGAAAATGCAGTAAAAAGCAATGCCAAATTTGACCGCCTTAGGGTTACACAATAGTTCGTTAAGCTTGGGCCTTAATGAGCAAAGCCTCTCTCGGATGCCTTTGGCAAAGACAGTTTTGGTGAAAAAAGTGACTTCTAGTTGATTATGGCCTATAATGAATAGGCTAAAGAACTTCCTTAGCAACAACCGGCCAGTTGCGGTCGGACCGCCCGAACCGACCCTTACCTGACAGCCCAAGACGATTCGGAGTTTTGATCATGAAAACCTGGCAAGCCGATCTGGCCATCATAGGCGCCGCCGCCATTTGGGGCATGGCCTTTATATTCACCCGGTGGGGCCTTAACGACTGCTCCCCTGCCCTCTTCCTTTTGGTCCGTTTTATGTTAGCCCTTTTGGTTTCGGTCGCCCTCTTTGGCCGCTACCTCAAAGGCCTATCAAAACAGACCATCCGCCGAGGCATTATCTTAGGGTTCTTAATGGGCGGCGGCTATCTTTTGCAAAATTACAGCGTCAACTTTACCGAAGTCTCCCGCGCCGCCTTCATCGCCGCCCTGACCCTGCCAGCCATTCCCATCATGTCGTTTATTATTTTTAGAGAAAAAATTAAAATTAATAACTTATTTGGAATAATTTTAGCTCTTTTTGGGCTATACTTATTACTGGACCCTCAGTTTAACGGCGTAAAAATAGGCGATATCATCGCCTTTTTATCTGTCCCTTTGTGGGCATTATACTTAATTTATATTAATATCTTCACTGAAGGTAATGATGAGCCGCATTTAACAGCCAAGCTTCTGGTGCTGCAGTTCGTGGGCGCCATACCCTTGGTGGCTCTCTTTACGATTATCTTTGAGTCTTTTCTCTTTCCGCCGCTCCACCCCGACTTAGGTAAGGGCCTTACGGCTACTGGCTACTTTTGGGCCGGACTTATTTACTGCGCGATTTTAGCCTCCATCGGTATTGTTTTTATCCAAACCTCATGCCAAAAGTACACTACGCCCGTCCAGGCCATGCTGTGCTTCCAATTTGAACCCATCACGGCTACCTTAGGGGCTTGGCTTTTATTAAGCGAGCCAATAGGTCTTAAGGCCGCTATCGGGGCGGCCATCATCATCTTGGGAGTTTTGATTTCTGAGCTCGGCGGTTTACTCATGGCCAGGCGGTCAAAAGCTAATTTTAAAGCTTAATTTCGTCGGTTTTTGGTTTAATCCACTTGGCTAGGGCCATAAAGAGCTCGGAAATGTTAATGGGCTTACTTACGTGATCGTTCATGCCGGCTTCTAAGCTCAATTCGCGGTCGCCGCTCATGGCATGGGCGGTCATGGCTACGATGGGCAGCTCTTTGAAGCCGGCCATGGCCCGGATGGTCCTTGCCGCCGTCAAGCCGTCCATCTCTGGCATCTGGATATCCATGAGGACCAGATCGTATTTATTTTTCTGAACTAAATCCACGGCTTCTAAGCCGTTATTGGCGATATCTATCTCAAAACCGGCCTTGTTTAAGATTCGGCTGGCCACCAGCTGGTTAACCTCGTTGTCTTCGGTCAGTAAAATCCTAGATCCGGCGATGGCTTCGATGATATCTTTGTCACTGATTTTTGGGCCAGTAACCTTTTGGGCGCCTAGGCTTTGAAGGCCGCGATCTATCTTAAATCTAGCCGTAAAGCCAAATAGACTGCCTAAATCCTGAGCGCTCTCGCACCAGATTTTGCCGCCCATCATCTCAGAGAGCCTTTTAGAGATCGTTAGCCCAAGACCAGTACCGCCGTATTTACGGGTAGTTGAGGTATCAGCTTGGGTAAAAGCTTTAAAGAGCCCCCGGCACTGATCCTCCGTCATGCCAATACCGGTATCTTTGACCTCAAAGCGCACCAAGGCGTCTTCAGGGTTTAACTCCTCTAAGCTAACCTTAACATCAACGCTACCTACGGAAGTAAATTTTAAGGCGTTACTGACCAAGTTATTTAGGATCTGCCCTAAGCGGATGGGATCGCCTAAGACGCACTTGGGGACGTCATCATCTAAATCGAGACTGAAGTTTAAGCCCTTTTCGTCGGCCTTAACGGCTAAGAGTTCGATCATGGAATTTAAGACCTCGCGTATATTAAAGCTGGTCTCTTCCATCTCCAATTTTCCGGCTTCAATTTTCGAAAAATCTAAAATATCGTTTATGATCCTAAGTAACGACTGAGTGGCGGCCTCGGTTCGTGAGATGTAATCCCGCTGCTGCTCGGTTAGTTCGGTATCGAGGACCAGATGAGTGAGCCCGATGATGGCGTTCATGGGGGTGCGGATCTCGTGACTCATGTTGGCCAAAAACTCGCTCTTGGCCCTGGTGCTTTCCTCGGCTATGTCGCGGGCCAGTTTGAGCTCACGCTCCTGCTCGCGCATGTTGTCAAACTCAAACTCCATCTTCTTTTTTTCGTCAAAATCAAAGTGCCCGCCGATCATCCTTAAGGCTACGCCGTTTTCATCGCGGGTCACCACGCGCCCGAAGTCGTAAGTCCAGACGTAGTGGCCATCTTTATGGCGCATGCGGATTTCTTTGGCGTACATGTCGTCAATGCCGTCAATGGCCCTTTCCAAGGCGGCATTGGTGGCCTCGAGCTCATCGGGATGGACGAAACTCTCCCACTCTTCTATGCTGCCGGAGATTTCATCTGGCCGGTAACCCAACATATCGAGGTAGACATCGTTAAATTTGATGGTCCCCTTGATGATGTCCCAATCCCAAGCCCCAATGCGGGCGGCTTTAAAGATGAGCTCTAGTTGATCGTTTTTCTCAAAGAGAGTCTGCTCAGTGGCCTTGTGTTTGGAGACGTCGAGCATGACGCCCATGAGCCGCTTGGCCTTACCCTCATTGTCAAACTCCACCACCCGGCCCCGGTCTTGGGCCCAGATGAGGCCGCCGTTTTTGTGCCTGAGCCTAAAGTCAGCTTGATACTTTGGCGTTAACCCCTTACAGTGATCCTCGATGGCCTTATTGGCCCGCTCGAGATCGTCGGGGTACAAGGCGTTCTCCCAGGTCTTAACCGTGGTCTCGATTTCATCTAGCTTGTAGCCGATAATCTCAGCCCAGCGCCTGTTGTAGATGACGTCGCCTGTTTGTATATTCCAATCCCAGGTACCTAAGTCGCCGGCCTCGATGACCGTAAAAAGCCTTTCGCGCTCCAATAAGAGTTCTTTGGTCGTCTCCTCGTTTTGAGCTAAGGCCTTCTCCTTTTCGGTCAGGGCTTCGCGGAGAGCCGCCTGGGCCTCGCGCCTATCTTGGACATCTTCAATTAGGCCTAAAATCCTAGTCGTGTTGGAGCTAGGACCGCAAGCAGAGGTCATAGCCGAGATGCGAAACCAGTGATAGCTTAGGTTAACCTTGTGTTTTAGGCGCAGCTCCACATCAAGATGGACTTCGTGAGTCAGATCTTGGAGCTTTTCCACTAAGATTGGGCGATCATGATTATGGAGATACTTTTCGGCAAACTCTTTCAAAGGCATGGGGTTTGGGTCGTTTTCCGTAGCGCCTAAGCTCTTTAAGGCGCATTGGTCGAGGGATATAGAACCCTCGATTAAGGGACCACCGTTTAAATTGATCTCCCATAGGCCGATACCGGCTTGATGGAGGACGCGCGTCAAATTTTGAAGGTCAACATTGATAATAGGCGGGGATGATTCTGGATTACACATGCGTATTTGATCTCAGGAAGGTGAAAACTAAAAATACTTTCTTTTAGAAAAAAAACTGCAAATTACTTAATACTATAAAATTTTTCAGTAGAAAAGCAAATAAAACACTCACGAATAGGTGTCCCACAGCTGTCGCGACTGTTTATTATCTCATTTTCTTGGCATATTGTCAGCAAAAATTTTTGATGTGGAGCATGGCTAGCTCATGGCTAGATCATGGCTAGAACTAGGCTAGATCTAGGCTTGGTTGATATCGGACTCAACCGGCTAATGGCTACCGAGCAATTGCTACCGGCGGCTACCGGACGGCTACCGGCTGGCTACCGGCTGGCTAGCCAAAAAACTTGACTTGGGCGGCCTTTGTTGTAAAATATGAGCGTCTCAGTGACCGGTTTCTAGGTTGATTTCTAAAACCATCAAGCCGTAGGCAGATTTTTGCCCCTTGTCTTTTAAGTTTAATACTAAAATCGCTACCAATTTGAGCAAAAATAAGGAAAAGAAGAAAAAGTTAACCGCTTTTATCGTTTTCGCCTTGATTTTAATTGTCCAAGTTGCAAGTTTTGCCGCCGATGACAGCTCGCCTTTGGCTCAAGCCGATCTGGAAACCTATAAACAATGGTGCGTTTACCTTAGAGCCAATTTAGACGATGATTATAACGTCCCCCAAGAAGCTCGCGTTCGTTTCTTAGCCGACCACAAGCTAACATAGGGACGCTTCAGAACCATTTCAGCTAGGATTGAGTCTGTCTTATATAACCGCCAGGTTTTATCTTACGGCCAACCAACGCCAGAGGAAATAACTCTCATTAACAAAAACAAAGAAGCCCTAGAAAAAGCCATCCTCTCAGGCGAAATCGACTAGCTACATTTTCTGAGTTACTTTTAGGCCCATCTTAAAACCTCCTTTGGAACCTTGAGTTGATTTTGGAGGTTTTTTACCTTGGGCCATAGCCATATTTTGGGCGGCTGGTTTTTTAACCAAGGTCATTGCATCAATTTAAGCGAACGGTTAAGATACATCCATACCTTACGGTTAAGATACGTCCATCCCTTTTGGGAACTAAACTTAGATTTTTTTGGTTTTAATGACAACCGAGGTGGAGCATGGCGCAAGGTTTGGTTTTAATTAATACCGGCTGCGGCAAAGGTAAGACTACCGCTGCTTTAGGTACAGTCTTAAGGGCTTTAGGCCACGGGCACAGGGTGGTATTTCTCCAGTTCATCAAATCCCAGGCCACGGGCGAGAGCCGCTTTTTGGAAAGTTACGCCGCCGAGCATCCCGATAAGCTCTTCTATAGCCGGCTCGGGCTAGGCTTTGTCCGTGATAAGGCTAGCGAAAAGGATCTAGCCAAGGCTTCCGAAGCCATGGCTACCGCCGAAAAAGAGAGGGATAACGCCCGTTTGGTCGTCTTAGATGAGATAAACATCGTTTTAGATAAGGGCATGATTCCCATCGAGAGAGTCAAGGAATTTATTAAAACCAAACCGACCGATCAGAGCATTATCCTAACTGGCCGCAACTGCCCAAAAGAGCTCTACGATTTAGCCCACACCATTACCGAGATGACCGACATCAAGCACGCTTACCGTGAGGGCATTAAAGCTCAGCGGGGCGTGGACTTCTAGAAAGAAAATAGGCCATTTTTTTGGAGAAAGTAATGACCCCTTGGCATAGGCCAGATAACTTTTTCTCGCCCCCGGAAGATTACTATCTTCGCATGTTTTTTGAAGACTTTCCTTTGATTTGGGAGGCTTTAGACAGTATCGGGTCTTTTATTAAAAAGTGCTTCCATCCCAATGTGGCGGCCTTAAGAGCCCAGGGCGATTTGGTGACTAAGACTTCGGCTATCACCCCGGAGGGGGTCTTTTTCGGGGTGACCTACCAGACCGGACAAGACGGGAACTTAGAAGTTTTCTCAGGCGAGCGTTTATTACACGACGCCGCCCTCATCCAAGCCGGGGCCTTTTTGGCCGATGATGATATCGAGCTCGCCCAGGGCGTCTTAGTTGAGAGCGGGGCCATGCTCAAGGGGCCAACCTTAATTGGCCCTAGAACTCAAGTTCGTCAAGGGGCTTACGTGCGCGGTCAGGTTTTAACTTTAGAAGACTGCATCGTAGGTCACGCCACGGAAGCCAAAAACATCATAATGCTCAAAGGGGCCAAAGCCGGGCACTTCGCCTACCTAGGCGACAGCATTTTGGGGGCCAACGTCAATTTAGGGGCCGGCACCAAACTGGCTAACCTTAAAATGCTCGATTCGCCCTTTAGGTTTAAGGTCGATGGCCAAGAGCACACAGTTAAACGCCACAAGTTCGGGGCTATTTTAGGCGACGGCGTTGAAACCGGCTGCAACAGCGTCACCAGCCCCGGGGTCATGTTGGGACCGAGCTCGAAGGTCCTACCCAACGTAACGGTTAAGGGCGGTTACTACGGACGGCGGACCATTATCAGGAGCTCATGATTACAATCTAATCTCTTTAAACTAAATTCTCATTTCTCTTAAGCCTCAAACTAAACCCAAACAATCAACAGGATGCTCGTATGTGCGGAATTATTGGCTTAGTAGCCAAAAACGATAATGTCGTACCCCATATTATGGATGGCCTTAAACTCTTAGAATACCGCGGTTACGACTCAGCTGGTCTGGCTGTTTTAGACCAAAATGGCGCCATCAACCGCCTGAGGGCTTCAGGCAAGATTTCCTCTCTGGCTAGTAAGCTGGACGAAACCCCCTTAAGCGGCGTGGTGGGTATCGGTCATACCCGCTGGGCCACCCATGGGCCGGCCACGGAATCTAACGCCCATCCCCACGCTACCGACAATGTGGCCGTAATCCACAACGGCATCATCGAAAACTTTATGGAGCTTAAAAGCGAACTTATAAGCCTAGGCCACCAATTTGAGAGCCAGACCGATAGTGAAGTGGCTCTACGACTAATGCATCAAAAACTTCTCGAGGGCTTTGGCCCTCAGGAGGCCACCCTCGAGGTCTTAAGTAGGCTCGAGGGAGCCTTTGCCTTAGTCTTTTTGTTTGCCGACCGCCCAAATTTGCTCATTGGCGCTCGCAGGGGATCGCCCTTAGCCGTAGGTTACGGCCATAACATAATGTGTCTCGGCTCCGACGCCATGGCCGTAGGGCCCTTGAGCCGCGAGATAACCTACCTCGAAGACGACGATTGGGTGGTCATAAACAGCCAGGGAGCCGTTATCCGCGATGCTACTGGCCGCGAGATACGACGCCCGACCCAACTTGTGGATCCCAATTTTCAATTTAGCTTAGGTAAAAGCGGTTACCGCCATTTCATGCTCAAAGAGATGCACGAGCAGCCTCAGGTAGTTGGCGACACCCTATCGACCCTCCTAGACCGCCCGGGCGGTAGGCTAGCCATACCCACTCTGCCCTTCGATCTGAGCCAGAGCCCCCGCTTAAATTTAGTTGCCTGCGGAACCTCCTATTACGCCGCCTTAGTGGGTAAATACTGGCTAGAGCGCTTAGCTAGGATCCCCGTAGACGTGGAAGTGGCCTCAGAATTTCGCTACCGCGATCCAGTACTGACCGAAGGCGGGGTTTCAGTCTTCATCTCCCAGAGCGGGGAGACAGCCGACACCTTAGCCGCCCTAAGGCACTGCCGGAGCGTAGGGCAAAAGATTTTAAGCATAGTTAACGTTAAAAATAGTTCCCTAGACCGAGAGGCCCAGGGGACGCTACTTACTATGGCTGGACCTGAGTTTGGCGTAGCTTCCACCAAGGCCTTTACGGCCCAGCTGACGCTCTTGGCGGCCATGGCCATTACCTTAGCTGTCCAACGCGGTCTTATGGACCGAACGGAAGAAACTCGCCTAGTTAGACTTCTTTTGGAGACCCCGGCCCTAATGGCCGAAGTCTTAAACAAAGATGACGACATTAAGCAAATTGCCAAAAACATCATCGCCCCGGCCAGAGACGTCCTCTACTTAGGTCGCGGCCACATCTTTCCGGTGGCCTTAGAGGGGGCGTTAAAGCTTAAAGAGCTCAGCTATATTCACGCGGAAGGCTACGCTGCTGGTGAAATAAAACACGGCCCCATCGCTCTAGTCGATGAGACCGTGCCGGTAGTCATTTTAGCCCCGAGCGATCACCTTTTCCCCAAAACCATTTCTAGCCTCGAAGAAGTGCGGGCCAGAGGCGGTCAAGTCGTCTTTATGGGCGATCGCCGGGGTTTTGAGCGCCTAAATTCCGAGCCAGCTGGAAGCATACTATTAAGCCAAGTCGATCCCTTTTTGGCTCCCATAATCTACGCCATCCCGGTCCAGCTCTTGGCCTATCATGCGGCTGTCTTCAAAGGGACCGACGTGGACCAGCCAAGAAACCTAGCCAAAAGCGTTACCGTAGAATAAGCTATCCAATAAGCTCTCCAATAATCAAGAGCCTCTAGTCTTCTTCGGCCAGTTGACTTAGAAGCGTAGCTGACGGCACAAAGAAGAGCGTTCCGGTAATAGGCGTGGAAAACTCCAATAAGCGGTCGGTGTTGCCCGGGGGATCGCCAATAAACATGTTTTCCAGCATCCGCTTGGTTGTGGAAAATTTACCAGAATACCCGATAAAATAGGTCCCAAATTCCCCCTTAGAGGGGTTAGCAAAGGGCATGTTGGCCCGGACGATCTTAAGCTCCTCGCCGTTCTCATCGCTAATATTAGTGACGGCGTTATGGGCGTTTTCCGGCTTAAGGTCGTCGGTCAGCTCGCGGTCGTCAAACTTGTGCCGGCCAATGACTTTTTCCTGCTCTTCAACGGGTAGCTTTTCCCAGGCCTTCATGTCGTGGAGGTATTTTTGGACCAGCGCGTATGACCCAAAGAGGAACTCCTCAGATTTAGCAAAAAGTTTATCGCCAGCGATCCTGGCGAATTGGGTGGCGTTAAGGGACTCGGGGTTTTCGGTGCCATCGACAAAACCAATGAGGGCCCGACTGTCAAAAAACCTAAACCCCTGGGTCTCATCTAAGCTGTGGGCCACTTCCGAGAGATCCAAACTAATAACAGCCGCCAACTCTTGGCAGATGTCCATCCTAGAAGATCTAATATGAAAGAACAGATCGCCAGGCGTGGACGGCGCCACGTGCTTTTCCCCTTTGATCTCCTTGAAGACTTCCAGTTCCGGCGGGACTGACCGGTTAGGAAATAGCTGGGCCCAGGCCTGAGCCCCAAATCCCATCACCGCCCCGGTTTCTGAGCCAGGGAAGCGGTTTAAGCGGCTTCTAACTAGGGCCTCCAGTTCACCAGTGATTTTGCTGACAACCTCTTTGGCCTTGGGGTAATCATCAATGCCCCAAACCATAAAAATAGCGTTAGCTCCTGGCTTTGCTTCAACATCCTGTACTCCACTCATCGCAATTCCTCCTTAGCCTATTGCCAATTATTTACTAAAGCCTGGCTCTGGTTGACCATCTTGAGCTAGTCCCTCAAACTTAGGCCCTCTCTTCTCCCGGGCTAAGTTCCAATACTTGAGCATCGGCAGCTTCGGAAGCATCGGTAGCATCGGTAGCTTCTGAAGCCTCGAAAGCTTCTGAAGACTCGGTAGCCTCGGCAACTTCGGTAGCTTCGATAGCTTCGTCCTGTATTGGTTGGGCGCCTAATGGGTCTGAGGAGTCCTCAAGCACTATCGATTCCGTGGGCATAAAACCAAAAACCCCGGGTTCTTGCATGCGGAGAATATTATCCGAACGGGTGGCCTCAGAAGATTTAGGGCGGTTAACGACGACCATGGCCTTTCTGAGGACCTGATAACTATCGGCAAAACCTGGTTGAATGACTTCTAGGATAGTATCAGGGAATTTTTGCGGATCTTCATCTAAATAGCTGGCCTCATGGAGGCGGGGGTCAAATGTTTCCCCTCTCTCCCCCAGAAGCCTTAGATCAAAAACTTTGAGCAGATCGCCGAACCTTCGGGAGACAATCAGGGCGTCAAAGTCGGGCCCATAAGCATTTAAAAAGCAAATTAGCTTTTCGCCTAAGTCCATAAGGCTCTTGATCTGAGGGGAATTACCGGGCTCAACAACAGGCGCTTCAGGGGCGTCAACCGGAGGCAGAGGGATATTTTTATTTATATCAGGCGCTTGGCTAGCTTTGGCCTGGGCGGCCTCGTTGACCAGGCCCTCTATGGCCTTTAAGCGATCGTTAAAACCTGAAAGCTGCCGGTCGATGGGCGACAGGACGCGCTTTAGAATCGATTCAACCGGATCAGGCTTGAGAGATTCCATGGGGCCGACCATAAATCGCCACAGCCGCCTGAGAAGTCCTGGTTTACCGGCAAAAGACATTTAAATACCCAATCTTCGTCTAAAGAAGCCTTAAAACTAAAAAAAGCGGCCCATAGCTTAAGGCGCGGCTACGACAAAAGATACTACGATCCAAGAGCTATGAGCAAAATGGATCTAGGCGAGCTATGGGCAAAAAAATGTATACCACCTTTTCGCACCGATGTCATTACTTTTTTGCCCTTGTGGTATAAAAACGCTAAATCCAAGAACCCAGTGTTTACAAGGGTTTGCGGGTTTGGCGTTATTCTTTTTCAGTCTTTTCCCAATTAAATACGGGGCATGTTTTGCCACTTCAAGAAAGCCGACGTTAAATAAACGCTAAAATTTGCCCCGGCTATCAAAGGAGGAGCATTTTGGGCAAAACAATCTTCGTGCGGCGCGACAAAAGGCGGCGTCGGAAAGACGATGACCGCCGCGAGTCTGGGGTTCGGACTCGCAAGACAGGGCAAGCGGGTTCTCCTGCTTGACTGCGACAGCCAGCACTCCCTCACAGTCAGCTTGG
>JAITJB010000287.1 GCA_031279155.1 Deltaproteobacteria bacterium
AAAAGATGCTTTTTTTGCTTGGCTTTTAAGCCTTGCTTTTAAGCATGCTTTTAAGCCTTGCTTTTAAGCATGCTTTCAAGCCTTGCTTTTAGGCTTGGCTTTTTAGCACGGCGAACTTACTATCTTGGTAAATGGTTCCACCAATAGGCTAGCTCCGCCGACCAAAAGGCCGTCGATCTCCGATTGGGCCAAGATATTGGCCGCGTTTTCAGGCTTAACCGAGCCGCCGTAGATTATGCGTATCTGATCGGCAACTTGGGGGCCTAAAATCTCTTTAAGCTGGCGACGCAAAAAGACATGGACCTCTTGGGCCATGCCTTCGGTAGCCGACTTACCTGTTCCAATAGCCCAGACCGGTTCGTAGGCTAAGACCACCTTATGGGCCTCTGCGGGGTTAACGCCAGCTAGAGATCCCTTGACCTGGGAGGAGAGCACATCCATGGTCCTACCGCTCTCGCGGTCGGAGAGGTTTTCCCCAACGCAGACTACCGGAACAAGTCCGGTCCAAAGGGCGGCCCCCAATTTTTTGGCCACCTTATCATCGGTGTCGCCAAAATACTGCCTCCGCTCACTGTGACCGATTATGACCATAGTGGCGCCGGTGGCCTTGATCATCTGAGCAGAGATCTCCCCGGTGTAGGCGCCTTCTTTTTCCCAATGGAGATTTTGGGCGCCAATAATTAAGGGGCTACCTGAGGCCGCCTTGGCGGCGGCTTCTAAAGCCGTGGCCGGGACGGCTAAAGCCACATCGCGGTCAGTTAAAGATGAGGTTACGGACTTAAACTGCCCGATAAATGAGACGGCCTCTTCCCCGGTCTTAAACATCTTCCAGTTGCCGGCTAAAAAAGGTTTTCTGCTCATAGGGTCCCCCTTTTTGGAGGTAGATTGATTTTGGCGCAAAAAGTTTTTTACTTTTACGCGACCTTAGTTTTCCTGTTACCTTAGCTATCTTGCTATTGGCTATTTAACTTACGCCATAAATTTAGGCTAACGCTCCTACCTAAGGCGACCGCCTTGGGCCCTTTCGCCCAGAGGCGGTCTGAATCTCGTATTATAAATAATTTTCAGACCGAAAACAAGAGATTGCATTGTGGCGTAAAAAAGCTAAAATAATAAGATTGCCTAACGGTAATTTCTTAAGAGGCCTGGCTTAAAAAGGCCGTAAATTCTGAGGCTCAACTTATTTCGGAGTCCATATTAAATGATCACCAGGTTTGCTCCCAGCCCCACTGGGCATCTCCATATTGGCGGAGCCCGTACGGCTCTATTTAATTTTCTTCTGGCCCGCCATAATAAAGGTCGCTTTGTCCT
This sequence comes from Deltaproteobacteria bacterium, assembly GCA_031279155.1. Taxonomy (GTDB): domain Bacteria; phylum Desulfobacterota; class Desulfarculia; order Adiutricales; family Adiutricaceae; genus JAISWF01. The sequence goes on from JAITJB010000287.1 coordinate 1,312, forward strand.
CCGCATTGAAGACACCGATGCCACCAGGTCAACTCAAGAATATACTGATTCCATCTTATCGGCCATGGAATGGCTAGGGCTTTCCTGGGACGGGGATCCGATTTTTCAGACCTCAAGAACCGATATCTACCGCCAGTATGTCCAAAAACTCCTAAGTGACGGCCAGGCTTATTGGTGCCACTGTAGGCCTGAGGACATCGCCGAAATTAGGGCCAAAGCTCAGGCTCAAGGCGGAAAACCGCGCTACGATGGTAAGTGCCGTGAGAAAAACTTAGGTCCCGCTCCCGGGGCCGTGGTCCGCTTTAAAACCCCGCCGGAAGGAAATGTTTACTGGTCTGATCTGATAAAGGGCTCAATATCCATTGATAGCAGCGAACTTGACGATCTAGTTATTTTAAGAAGCGACGGGCTACCTACTTATAACTTTGCCGTGGTCATCGATGACATGACCATGGGCATTACCGATATTATCAGAGGCGATGACCACGTCAACAACACCCCAAGACAGATCCTTTTGTACAAAGCCTTTGGGGCGAAACTCCCCGCCTTCGGTCACGTACCGATGATCTTAGGCGCCGATAAGACTCGTCTCTCTAAACGCCACGGGGCGACGTCGGTCATGGCCTACAAAGAGATGGGTTTTTTGCCTCAAGCTTTAAATAACTACTTAGCCAGACTCGGCTGGTCCCACGGCGATCAGGAGATTTTTAGCTTAGAGGAAATGATCTCTCTATTCGATCTAAAACACGTAGGTAAATCAGCCGCCATCTTCAATCCCGAAAAGCTCACCTGGCTCAACGCCCACTATATCAAGCAAACTCCCCTGCCGCAATTAGCCTCTCTCATGTGGCCGTACCTAGCCGCCAAGGGCTACGAGCGTCCTAACCAAGAAAAACTTAATAAGATAATCACAACCGTCCGCGAGCGAGGCAAAACCTTAGAAGAGCTAGCCCAAAAAAGTGAATTTTACTTTGTCGAGACAGTTGAGATCGCTCAGCCAGAGAACTTAGTTAAGCTCTTATCCCCCAATGGCCGGGAAATGCTTTGTAATATCGGTCAAAAACTTCTGGAGCATCCCCACCTCGACCGCGAGACCTTCGATATTATCTTGCGCGATCTGGCCGCGAACGCCGGCGTCAAGGTGGGAGCGGTTGCTCAGCCACTAAGACTAGCCTTAACAGGCAGTACCGCCAGTCCCGGGCTTTTTGATATCCTCGAAATTCTAAGCCCAGAAACGGTCCAAAAGAGGATCAAGGCAGCTCTTAGTTTAGAGGCTAGCTCTTAAATTTGAAAGCTTGGTTAACCTCAAAAGGAAACATCCAGAGGAAAAACTAGCCGTCCTGTACAACTTTTTTTGCCTCTCTAAAATACTAGTCTTTTTGATTTTAGATCGGATTTTGCAGCCAACAAAATAAAGCTGCTGTATAGAATAATCCCCCTAAAACATTGACTAATCTTTCGCGCGACTACCTAAAAAAGGCCACAAAAAAAAAGCCAAGGTAGACGCGTGTAGGGGAAGCTACATAATTTTCTCGACTTTTTTTGACATTTCAGCGGCGAATTTTTCGCTTACGGCTTGGAGGAGAAAATGGCTAAACTAGATGTGGCTTTTCCACCGACAAAGACCTTACTTCTGATATTGTGCGTGCCTGTTATATTTTTGGTCATTTCTGGTTGGAAAATTATCAGCTTGGAAAGTGAGAAACACCAGCTCAGTGAAGAGCGGGCGGTGTTTATTAAAGAGCAAGAGATCTTCGCCAACCTAAGCGACGAGATCCCCCTTTTAACTGAAAAGCGCGATGACTTGACCAAAGAGCTAGCCAGCCTTCAGGCGACTTTTGTTAGTCTCACTGATAAGGTCAACCAGCTGCAGCCGCAGATAAAGGAAAAAGAAGCTCAGTTAGCCGAGACAACGGCCAAAGATGATTACCTTAAGGCTTCTATAGAAGCTGCTACCACCGAATTTGGCCAGCTTACGGCTAAAATTGATTCGGCCAAACCTAAAGTAGCCGAGCTCGACCAACTGCTATCGACCAATACCGCTAAATACGAGGCTCTAAGTAAGGAGCTTTCTTCTCAAGAAGTAATATTAGCCAAACTTAAAGAAGATGTCGCCGGCTTAGAAAACCGCAAAACGCAGCTCCAACAAAACATCAGCGCCATGGTGGAAGATGAAAAAGTCTGGGCGGCCTTATCTAGTAAGGTAGATTCTTTAGTCAAAAACTTAGAAGATAGTTCCGCCCAAACCCAAGCTAACGTTACTAGATTAACCTCAGCCGTCGATGGGTTAGTCCAAACCAACCAAGACGCCGCGTCAAATTTAACGATCATGGAAAACCAATTGACTAGCCTAACCAACCAGAACGCGGCATTAAAAGACCAGTTAAGTCAAATCACGCAAAACTCGGGCGTATTGGGCCAGGCCGCCCAAAACCTAGATCAAGCTTCCAAAATCATGCAAACCGAGGTTATTGATAGCCTTCCTATTGAAATAGACGCCCTAACCACTAGCTTAGAAAAAAGCGCCACAGTCTCCCAAGAGGCGGCGACCAAAGCCGCCGCTTCGTCAGAGACTCTGGCTCAAGCTAGCCAAAGCGCTCAAACTAGAGTTGCGGCCTTAGGTTCTGAACTGACAACCCTAACCAACCACAACGCTACTTTTGGGGATCAGCTCGAGCAAATTGATCTGAACTCAACTGCCTTAGATACCGATGCCCAAAACCTCTCTCGAGCCTCAAGTACTATCCAAACAAGGGTTATCGATACCCTACCTAGGCAAATAGACGCCTTAGCCGCTAGCTTAGAGAAAAGCGTATCTATTACCCAAGATGCAACTATCAAAGCCGCCGCTTCGGCAGAAGCTTTGGCTCAAACTAGCCAGAGCGCCCAGACTAAAGTTAAAGACTTAGACTCCCAATTGACCGCCTTGACCAACCACAACACCACTTTTGGCGATAAGCTCAATCAAATATCTCTGAGCTCAAATGCCTTAAATATCGATGCCCAAAACCTGGCTCGGGCCTCAAGTACTATCCAAACAAGGGTTATTGACACCCTACCTAGGCAAATAGAAAACCTAACTAATAGCCTCGAGAGAAGCGCAACTAGTACCCAAGAGGCCGCAACCAAAGCCGTAACTTCGGCTGACGCCTTAACTCAAGCTAGCCAAAACGCCCAGACTAAAGTAGCCGCCTTAGACCCCCAATTGATAGCTCTAGCCAAACACAACGCTACCTTGGGGGAAGAGCTAAGTTTAGTCAGCCAAAACACAAGCGCCATTGGCCAAGCCATCGAAACCCTAGATCAGGCTTCCAAATTTATGCAAACAGAGGTTACTGACCTACCTAGGCAAATTAAGGCTGTTACCACTAGCTTAGAGAAAAGCGCCTCTGACGCCCAAGACGCTGTTAACCTAGCCTCATCGATGGCCAATAACCTAGAAATAACAAGTCAAACCGCCCAAAGCCTACAAACAGGGATTTTGTCAAGTTTTCCCAGGCAAGTTGAGGCCATAACCGCTAGACTTGAGGGGGCAACTACCAGAGCCGAAGCCGCTGTAACTCAGGTCACATCGGCTGCAGCCGGGCTGGCCTTGGTCAATCAAAAATATCAAGAAAGTCTTAACTCCTTACTGAGCAAAACCCAAAAATTTAATAAGATAAAATAGATTAAATATTAATAGGTGACTTACATGAATGGCGTATTCATTAGTTATATAAATACTTATATATGGTTTATAGCAACATGTGCTGCAATAATTATAATAATTGCTGCAGTTTTTTTACATTATTATTACAGGTCTCGGCTTGCCGCAGCCATTAAAGACCATGCTAACTGTGCCCAATTAGCTGCTGAAAAAGTACAATTAGAAGCTGATGTATCTGAGTTACGTAATTGGCAGGAGAAGAATAGAGATGAAATAATCAAACTAACTGCCGAGAGGCAGGAGCAAGAAAAGTTACGCGCTGAGAATTCAACTCTAGATCAGGAAATTAGTGATAAACGAAGCTCACTCGATGCATATAATATTGATTTATCAGAAAAAATACCAAAAATTAAGGCTATAGAACGAGATTTACTTGATTTAGCCAGCCAAATAAATATCAAAAATGAAAACAAAAATAAGTTAATTGATGAAATTAACAATTTAATAACCCAAATTAGCGACCTAGAAAAGGTTAAATCAGGTGAAGAAAAGTTATTATTAGATATTAAAATTAAAAATAATGAACTTAGCAAACTAAACCAAGATTTAGATACTTTAAATAAAAAAATCAACGAAGTTAGTAACTATAAAGACAATTTACTAAGATCAATTGACGAGGAAAACATTAAATTAAATCAACTAAAAGAACAAAATACTAAATTATTGAATGAAATCGACTATAAAATTAATTCTGTTAAAGAAGAACAAACAAAATTCAATAATCTACAATATCAAATTAATGTTGCAAATAAAGATATTTCAGAAAGAGAATTAAAAATTAAAACTATTGAACAAAATTTAAA
>JAITJB010000326.1 GCA_031279155.1 Deltaproteobacteria bacterium
TTGGGAGAGAAAGTAACAGCTGTAAGCGGGTGCTCGGAGAGCTTTTTAACCAATAACGGCGTGCCCTTATCGAGGTAGCCGTAGGAGGTGTCCCACATTTTAAGTTCGCCGTCACGGCCAGCTGTAAAAAGCCTGCGCCCGTCTGGGCGAAAGGCCGCCGCCCCACCAGTTCCACTATGAGCCACAGCTTGACCGGCTCCGGCCCCGGTGCGGGGGTTAAAAAGCCACAGGTGACCGTCTTGGGTAAGTACGGCCACTAAGGTACCGTCCATATTTGGGGCCATGGCCGCCGGGGGGTTGGCTAATCTTAGCTCAGATATGGCCGGGGTTGAAGATTGAGGATTTCTCAGAAATTTTAGGTGTTTTTCATCGCCAATAACTAATACGTCGCCGCCGTAACAGGCCACGTCTCCGTTTAGGCTGCCGGGCAAAAGCCGCTCTTCTAAGATGTCCCTTAAATCGCCTCTGACCAGGGGGCCGTAAAGGGTGCGCCAGAGGGTATCGAGCTCAGCTGGACGCCGGGAAACGGGAAGTCTTCGGGCTTCATTTAAGGCCTCTAAGGCTTCTAAGGGATGATTTTGGCTTAAGGCTTCCCTGGCCTTAGTTAAGAGAGGCGGCAGGAGTTTTTCGGCGGCGTCGTCTTCGCCTTGCTCGCCTATCTTCGATAAGCGGTGGATAGCCGGTCTTGAGCGCTCGATGTAGACCGGGTTGGTGCGAGCCCGCTCCATGATTTCTCTTAGGCGGCGGACCTCATGACCTAGGGCCGGCCCCTTATAGGCGTTTAGGGCCGCTTGGGCCTCATTCATGAGCCCTAATTCGAGGTAACTGCCTGAGAGCATCAAGGGGAGCTCGGGGACGTTTTTACCGCTAGCTAGACGCACGAGATCGTCTAACTTCCCCTGGAAGACGTCTGGCGGCATGGCTTTAGTGTGAAAGCGAAGGAGAGCTAGGTTAAAGAAAGAAAGGACGTGCGAGGGCTCTTCTTTTAAAGCCCTGCGCCAGAGCCTAGCCGCCTCATCGGGCCGGCCTAAGTCCAAAAGCGAGACGGCCCGGTTATTTAGGTTATCAGCTGAATCCAACGCCGTAAAGGGCTTTGGCCGGGGATAGTCAACGCCGCTTATCTCCCGATAGAGGTCAATTAAGACAGCGCTAACTTCGGAGGTTTTTTGATAGCGCTTGTTGGGATCGGCATCTAAGGCTCGCCTCAGAAAGTCCATAACCTTAGGGGGAATCGGGGTGACCGGATCGGTCATAGAAGCGTACTGATCTAAGGCCGGGCCGACAGCCGGGCCGTATTCCCAAGGTCTTTGACCCAAAAAGAGCTCAAATAAAGTTAAAGCCGTTGCCCATAGATCAAAGCCCACCGAGGGCGGCCCCATGTCGGAGGCCTCTGGCGACATGTATTGGGGCGTACCGAACCCCCCGTGGGCGTGGCCTGAGGAGCCAGAAGAAGAGCTAGAGGAAGATCCGGAGGAAGATCCAGAAGAAGCGCCCAACGCACTCGATGATCCAGAGGAAGAACGCGCGGGACTACCGGCGGGACTACTCGATGATGGCGAAGGCTGAAGTTCGTTAGTAGCTTTAATGTCCCCTGGCCACAATGAAGCGCTGTCAGAGGGTTCCACCGTATCTTTGGCGGCTCTGGCTAAGCCAAAGTCGGTCACCAAGAGGCGGCCAGAATCTTCTTCGATAAGAAGGTTTTGAGGCTTAATATCTAGGTGGAGCACGCCTCGGCTGTGGGCGTGCTCTAGGCCCCAAGTAGTTTGGATCATGAGATCGAGAATTCTTAAGGTTCTTTGGAGATCGTCGCCCTGGTGCAGCCAAGGCATTGAGCCGCCAGAGGGTTCGGAGAGATCTTTAATCGATCCTCCGGAGATATATTCCATAAAAATGGCCGGCACCCCCATCAGGGGACGGACATAAAAACAAGTAACCACATGGGGATGGAGGCCTAAGGCCACCCAAGTTTCAGCTTCGTTTTTTAGGGTCTGAAAATACTTGTTCTCCATTATGTTGCGGTAGGGAAGCTTTAAGGCCAGCTCTTTTTGCCACTCTTGGTGGCGGACCTTAAACACCTGGCCTAGCCCGCCCCGGCCCAAGGTCTCTTGGACCACGTAGACGCCTAAGACGACCTGCCCTACTCTGAGATCTAAGCCCCTCTCCCAGACCCGGCTGGCCAGCTGGTTGAGGGCGGCCGTGGTGTCCAGCCACCTGGTGGCGGCGGCGTCAGACTCGGGAAGTAAATGGAAATTTTGTCCGCATTTTACGCAGATCGAGCGGTGCCCGAGATTTTGGACCGTAAGTTTATAGCCAGTTTTACATTTTGGGCAGTGGGAGGTCCCCAAAGGTATCTGGGTCTGGGCGTTAGTCACCTGTCCCGTGCCGTTAGACATTACTCAGCTATCTCCTTGAGCAGTCCGTCGCGGTGGGCGGCCTTAATCAAACTGGCCTTAAGGCTTAGGGCGCTTTGGTGCTTGATGGTGGGATTGTCGACCAAGGCTTCATCAATGGCTTGGGCCAGATGAGCGCCAAGGCGAACGCCCCGTTTGAGGATGGGTACTGGTGGGGAGTTTAGGACCACCCGCCAGGGGTCTTGATCCTGGGGAAAGTCCCTGGGGTACTCCCCGGTGATAAACTTATAGATGGAAGCCGCCGCCGCCCAGATATCGACCTCAGGCCCGGCCCGCTTAAAATCAATGACTTGTTGCCTGGGCATGGTGGCCGGGGAGCCGGCCACCGAACCTGTGCGGGTATTGGAATAGGTGTCAGCGCTTTTGTAGAGTTTACCGACCCCGATGTCGGCGATTTTAGGTACTTTACCCTCAGGCCCGCCCAAAAAGATGTTAGCCGGCTTAAGATCGCGGTGGACCAGCCCCCGGGATTCCGGGGCCAACTCTTTATCGACCCGAACAGCCGCCAATTTGACGTTATGGATGTAGTGGAGACCGTCCAAAACCGGGATCATGATCCTTAAAGCCGCTTCCGGCTCCATGAGCCCTCCCCTTTCAAGTCGCTTCTCCTCGCTATTGCCGCCGCAGCAGTACTCCATCAAGTAGAAGTAAGCCCCGCCGTAGTAGCCAAAATCATAGAGCTTAGTGACGTTAGGATGCTTTAGGGCCCTACCAATAGCCACTTCCCGCAAAAAGCTCTTGCGAGCCCACTCGTTTTCAGAGATAGCCGGGGACATGACCTTGAGGGCCATCTGCATCTTATTGTCTTTTCTCTCGGCTAAAAAGACGGCCGAAGTCGAGCCGCGACCTAGGGTCTTAGTGATCCTAAGCCCCTTTAAGGGATCTAGGGTTTTGATGCGGCGGTTGAGCCCGGCTTTGAGAAGTTTAAGGGAGGCCAGAGGGTTAGGACGGCATTCAGGGCATAAGACGTCGTTGTATTTGGAAAGAGGAACGGGATTGTGGTGGCGCCCGCAAGATGGGCAAATGGGGGAAACCTCCGTTGGTGGTAACGATTGGGGCTCGTAGAAAGCCTCATCGACCAGGCCCACCCTAAAATTAAATAGACCGGCTAAGGTGACGACATCCCCGTCTTTGAGCTTAACGCCAAAGCCGCGTACGGCCACGCCTTGAAGACGGTCTTCCTCGCGACGGCTGACTAAGTGGCCGTTTAAGAACGTCCCGTTAAGGCTGCCTAAATCCCTTAAGTAAGCCCGATTTCGGCTAAGTTCTATGACGCAGTGATACCCTGAAACAGAGCGGTAATCATTGTTATCGGGCAAAACTAAACTGGCGTCGCGACCGCGTCCAATAACTACAGCCCTAGGTCCGGTAAATTCCCAGACTTGAAGATCGCCAAAATCCGATGAAAGTATTAACCTAAGCGCCGAGGGCGGTCGATCGCCCTGGGAACGAAAACCTGTGCGGGCCTGACGTGAGGTGGTGTTTTGAACTGGGAATGCCGTCATCAGAAAGCCACCAATGGGCCCAAAAAGGGAATTCTATTAGCTTTTACGGACCTAAAAAAGGACCGTCATTAAATTAGATAAAACTGATTAGTTACTCAAGAGACAACTTAGGCGGCCCCTGGCCTACCAAGGCGTAGGGGCGCTTGACCCGCAAATATGGAGGGGCCAATTAATATCCAATCATACTATAGGCTAGGCCTGATGTCCAGACGCCTAAACTTAGACAATCCGGGTCTCAATATTTTACTTTGTATGAATGTTTATAATATTATAGATTTTCTAAATTTATGGGCTTATATCGGCTAGCCAGGTCTGGTCTAATTTGTTTTTTTAACACCATGAAATTTTTTTTGTTATCTAGTCGATAGCCCAAAGGAGAACGCAGATTTCAAAATCCAGCTTGTTTTTGATTTTTTTATTGAGCTTGACCGGGAGCCAGAAACTAGGTATAATCCGGCTTTGTTAGCCAAATGTGGCTTTTTTCGTCGCCCGGGTGGTGGAATTGGTAGACACGACGGACTTAAAATCCGTTGACTTTTAGTCATGGGGGTTCAAGTCCCCCCCCGGGCACCATACGCACATAATCCGAACCACTTACGACAGGTTGCACCTGTTGGTTAAGGGTTCGGATTTTTCTTATTTTTACAAGTAAAACCTCCCCTTTAAGACAGTTAGTCTTGCTGGGGAGAGCACAATTGCACTTTCGGGTACTCGTAAATTATATATAAGTACAGCCCAACAATCGTCCCGCTCCTATTAAAGCCGAGAGCATGTATTGACGGTTAAACTGTATCACAGGCAATCGGAGAGCCCCGGCCATTAAAATGCCTTATTGTTTCCTCCATGTTCTCTAATTAGCGAATGGCTCCGTTACCTGTCCCTCCGGCACAGGCAACCAAGAGACACTTTTTTCCGCGCAAAAGATAATTGTGTGAGGCGTCACATCGGCGCATTCTGTCAAGCCAGCACTTCATATTTTCGGCCAGATCGTGGCAATAAACAGGGGTAATCAGCACAATTTTGTTTTTAGACACAAAGCGGCTGTAGATATCGGCGAAGTCATCTTCAATGGTAGAGTACCCTTCGGAACGGCAAAGGCCCCACCCATCGCCGCAAGCAAGGAAAATCGGGCCTGGCGGGAGACAACCATGGAGGATCAACGAATATGACATTCAATGGTTTTATGAGAACTTCGCCCATAGACGTGGGTGGCCACCTAAGAGGTAA